>CAXDNE010000041.1:0-34629 GCA_963990595.1 uncultured Methylobacterium sp. | reverse complement strand
GGTCGGCGCGCCGACCCTGTCGGGCATCAGCGTCACGGGCGAGATCGTGCGCCATGGCCGCGACAAGAAGGTGATCGCCTTCAAGAAGCGCCGCCGGCAGAACTCGCGCCGCAAGCGCGGTCACCGGCAGGACCACACGGTCGTCCGCATCACCGGCATCTCGGCCTGAGGCACGGCGCAGCGCTGGGCGCGTAGAGGTCCCTGAGGACCCGATCCGCGACCGCATCCCACCAGATCAGAATTCGGAGTTCATCCCATGGCACACAAGAAGGCTGGCGGCTCGTCCCGCAACGGTCGCGACTCGGAAGGCCGGCGCCTCGGCGTCAAGAAGTTCGGCACGGAAGCGGTCATTCCGGGCAACATCATCGTGCGTCAGCGCGGCACCAAATGGCATCCCGGCGCCAATGTCGGCATGGGCAAGGACCACACGCTGTTCGCGCTGGTACCGGGCCATGTCCGCTTCGAGACGCGCCGCGGGCGCGCCTTCGTGGCCGTAACCCCGCTGGCCGAGGCCGCGGAATAAGAGGCGGGCGCCCAAGCGGCGAAGCTGGCGTCCCGCCCGGTGTCCCACACCGGACCGGAGACGTCGATAGCGGGCCCCTGACGGGCCGGATCGGACGGAACACCGGGGAGGATGGGACGCCATCCTCCCCTTCGTCGTCTTGAGGCGGTGCCCCGGAGCCGGGAACGCCGCCCTGCGAGGGCACGATGTTCCCCGATCTGACCCGTGATGACGTCTTCCGGATCGAGACGCCCCGGCTGTGGCTGCGCTGGCCGACCGCGAAGGACGGGCCGGCGATCACGACGCTCGCGGGCGAGCGCGCGGTGGCCGAGATGACCGCGCATATCCCCCATCCGCTGACCCGCGACGCGGTCGATACCTTCCTGCTGAAGGTGCGCGGCGCCAACAGCGACGGGAGCGGACTGACGCTCGCGCTCGCACCGCGTTCGGCACCGGCCCGTCTCATCGGCCTCGTGGCGATCTCGGCAGACAGCGAGGCGCCGCATCTCGGCTACTGGCTCGGCCGGCCGTATTGGGGGGCCGGGTTGATGGGCGAGGCCACTCAGGCCCTCGTCCATGCCTATTTCGCCTATGCGGGCGGTCAGCGGCTGGAGTCTGCGGCGCTTCCGGACAACCCCGCGTCCCGGCGCGTTCTGGAGAAGGCCGGCTTTCGCTGGATCGGACGGGGCCTGAGGCCCTGCCGGGCGCGCGGCCACGCTCGGGACATGGATCGATTCGGCCTGAGCCGCGCCTGCTGGTCGGCGGCCCAGGTCCGGCACGAGCCGGCACGGGAACTCGCCGCCGTTTCGTGAACGGCCGGCGTGTCGGCCGGCCGATGGCGGCGCCGCGCTGACGCCGCACCATATGTATCCATCGGCAGACCTCGGCCTGCCGAACTTCGCGAACGACGAGACGAGCCGTGAAATTCCTCGACGAAGCCAAGGTCTATGTCCGCTCCGGTGACGGGGGTCCCGGCTGCGTCTCGTTCCGGCGCGAGAAGTTCATCGAGTTCGGGGGCCCGAATGGCGGTGACGGCGGCCGTGGCGGCGATGTCTGGGTGGAGTGCGTCGAAGGGCTCAACACCCTCATCGACTACCGCTACCAGCAGCATTTCAAGGCCAAGAAGGGCGAGCACGGCATGGGCTCGAACTGCCATGGCGCCAACGGTTCGGACGCGGTTCTGAAGGTTCCGGCCGGCACGCAGATCTTCGCCGAGGACGGCGAGACGCTGCTCGCCGACCTCACGGAAGTCGGCCAGCGCATCCGGCTCGCCAAGGGCGGCAACGGCGGCTTCGGCAACGCCTACTTCACCACCTCCACCAACCGCGCCCCCAAACACGCCAATCCCGGCCAGGAAGGCCAGGAGATGTGGATCTGGCTGCGCCTCAAGCTGATCGCTGATGCCGGCCTCGTCGGGCTGCCGAACGCCGGCAAGTCGACTTTCCTGGCGAGCGTCACCGCCGCCAAGCCGAAGATCGCCGACTATCCCTTCACCACCTTGCATCCCGGCCTCGGCGTGGTGCGCTCGGACGGGCGCGAATTCGTGCTCGCCGACATTCCCGGGCTGATCGAGGGCGCCCATGAGGGCGTCGGGCTCGGCGACAAGTTCCTGGCGCATGTCGAGCGCTGCCGGGTGCTGCTCCACCTCGTGGACGGCACCACGGAGCATGCCGGCAAGACCTACAAGCTCGTGCGCGGCGAGATCGAGGCCTACGGCAACGGCCTCGCCGAGAAGCCGGAGATCGTGGCGCTCTCCAAGGCCGATGCCCTCGATGCCGAGACGTTGAAGAGTCAGGTCGCCAAGCTGAAGCGTGCCGCCGGTCGCGCACCGCTCGTCCTGTCCTCGGCGAGCCGGAAAGGCGTGCCGGAGGCACTCCGCGCGCTCCAGGCCGAGATCGACGCCAGCGCCGAGGCGGAGCAGCAGCCGGTGGCCGCCTGGCAGCCGTGACGGGCTGACGTGAGCCCGGACCCCTGACGGGTCCGCCCGGTACCGCGGCGGGAGGCGGCCGTGTGCGCCGGAGCGAGCCCTGCCGGCGTCCGATCGGTCCGATCAGGCCTGCCGCCCCGGCGGCTGTTCAACGGCGCGGTCTTCGTTCAAACCGCGTCGGTGCGCCCTCGTTCGCAAGAATCATGATCCCTGCTCTCGAAGATTTCCGCCGCGTGGTCATCAAGGTCGGTTCGGCGCTGCTGGTCGACCGCGGTGCCGGCCGCCTGCGTCACGCGTGGCTGGCCGCTCTGGCTGAGGACATCGCCGAACTGCACGGACGCGGCGTCGACGTGCTGGTCGTGTCCTCCGGCAGCATCGCCCTGGGGCGGACCGTGCTCGGCCTGCCGCCGGGGCCACTCCGGCTGGAGGAGAGCCAGGGGGCCGCCTCAGTGGGACAGATCACCCTGGCGAGGCATTGGGCGGAGGCGCTCGGTCACCACGGCATCGTCGCCGGCCAGATCCTGGTCACGCCCCAGGACACCGAGGAGCGGCGCCGCTACCTCAACGCCCGTGCGACCGTGCTGAAGCTCCTGGAGATGCGCGCGGTTCCCGTGGTCAACGAGAACGACACGGTGGCGACGTCGGAGATCCGCTACGGCGACAACGACCGGCTCGCCGCGCGCGTCGCGACCATGATCGACGCCGATGTGCTGGTCCTGTTCTCGGATATCGACGGCCTCTACACCGCGCCGCCGAAGAGCGACCCGAACGCGCAGCATCTCCCCGTCATCGAGCGCATCACCCCGGAGATCGAGGCCATGGCGGGCGGCCCGGCCTCGGAGCTGTCGCGGGGCGGCATGCGCACGAAGGTCGAGGCGGCCAAGATCGCCGTCTCCGGCGGCACGCATCTGGTGATCGCCGACGGACGCGGAAAGAATCCGCTGCGCGCCGTTCGGGAGGGCGCACGCTGCACGTGGTTCCTCTCCGGCTCGACGCCGACCGCCGCCCGGAAAACCTGGATCGCCGGCTCCCTCGAGCCGCGGGGCACGCTCACCATCGATTCCGGCGCTCTGAAAGCGCTGCGCGGCGGCGCCAGCCTGCTGCCGGTGGGTGTCCGCGGCATCGAGGGCAGCTTCTCCCGCGGGGACGCCGTCATGATCTGCGATCCCGAGGGACGGGTGATCGGCCGCGGCCTGGTGGCTTACGACAGCGCCGAGGCCGCGCTGATCATCGGACATCCGAGCGCGCGCATTCCCGAGTTGCTCAATTATCCCGGCCGTGCCTGGATGGTGCATCGCGATGATTTGGCGCTTTTCTAGATGAGCCCAGTATAGATTGATCGGCGCTCAATTTTCCCTGACTCGATAATTGTCCCGATCGCCCGACCGGCACTCTTGTCGGCGCGGCGCTCGATATGCAAATACGCCTTCTCCCCCGATGAGCCGACTGAGCGGCCGTCGCGAACCGAGGACGCCAGCGTGCCCGTCCTGAACCTGAGATCGGATTTCGCCGAGGCCGATGCTCTCCCGGAGCAGATGGCTGCGATCGGCCGCCGCGCCCGCGCCGCCGCCCGGCGGATGGCGCTGGCCCCGGCCAGGACCAAGGACGTCGCCCTGAAATTCATCGCCGAGCGCCTGCGCGCGAGCCGCGACGGGATCCTCAGCGAGAACACCCGCGACGTGGCCGCGGCCCGCAAGGCCGGGGTGAGCGCGGCCCTGGTCGACCGGCTGACCCTCGATGCCGGGCGCGTGGCCGCGATGGCGGATGCTGTGGAGAAGGTCGGCTCCCTGGCCGATCCGGTCGGCCGGCAGCTGGCCGCCATCGAGCGGCCGAACGGCCTCCTGATCGAGCGGATCGCGGTGCCGCTCGGCGTGGTCGGTGTCATCTTCGAGAGCCGCCCCAACGTCACGGCCGATGCCGGAGCGCTCTGCCTCAAGGCCGGCAATGCCGCGATCCTGCGGGCCGGCTCCGACAGCCATCGCAGCGCCATGGCGATCGCCCGGGCGATGAGCCAGGGCCTCGCCGATGCCGGGTTGCCGGAGGACGCGATTCAACTCGTGCCGACCCGTGATCGGGCCGCCGTCGGCCTGATGCTCGCCGGTCTCGACGGCTGCGTCGACGTGATCGTTCCCCGGGGCGGGCGCGGTCTCGTTGAGCGCGTCCAGGCCGAGGCGCGGGTTCCCGTCTTCGCCCATCTCGACGGGATCAATCACGTCTACGTCGCCGCTGCGGCCGACCTGGAGATGGCCCGCACCGTGCTGCTCAACAGCAAGATGCGCCGGACCAGCGTCTGCGGCGCGGCCGAGACCCTGCTGGTGGATCGCGCTTGCGCGGCCACCCATCTGGCGCCCCTGGTCGGCGCGCTGCTCGATGCCGGCTGCGCCGTGCGCGGCGATGCCGAGACCCTGTCGGTCGACCCGCGGGTCACGGCCGCCTCCGAGGACGATTGGCACACGGAGTATCTCGACGCGATCATCGCGGTCCGGGTCGTGGACGGGATCGACGCGGCGATCGCGCACATCGAGACCTACGGCTCGCACCACACCGACGCGATCATCACCCAGGACGATGCCGAAGCCACGCGCTTCCTGGCCGAGGTGGATTCCGCGATCGTGACCCACAACGCCTCCACCCAGTTCGCCGATGGGGGCGAGTTCGGGTTCGGAGCCGAGATCGGCATCGCCACCGGCCGGATGCACGCGCGCGGGCCGGTGGGAGTCGAGCAACTCACGACGTTCAAATACCGCGTCCACGGCAGCGGCCAGACCCGCCCGTGACGTCGATCAAAGTTTCGGCGTGCGGCTGATCCTGCCGCCGAGCGCTCCCGGCATGCGGATCGGCCTCTACGGCGGATCCTTCAATCCCGCCCATCTCGGCCATCGTCACGTCACCCTGACAGCCCTGCGCCGTCTCGGGCTGGACCGGGTCTGGTGGCTCGTGAGCCCGGGCAACCCGCTGAAGAGCCGCAGCGCGCTTCCGCCTGTCGATGTGCGGTGCGCGCAGGCCCGGCGCATCGCAGCGCATCCGCGCATCGCGGTCACTGGCGTCGAGGCGGCACTCGGCGTGCGCTTCACGGTCCAGACCCTGCGCTTCCTCACGCGCCGCTGTCCCGGCGTCCATTTCGTCTGGATCATGGGCGCCGATTCGCTCGGCACGTTCCACCGCTGGAAGGGCTTCGCCGAGATCGCGCGACTCATGCCGATCGCGGTGATCGACCGGCCCGGCTGGACCATGACCCCGCTGAGTTCCCGGGCCGCGCGGCGGTTGGCCAAGGTGCGGGTGACCGAGGCAGCTGCGCCGACGCTCGCCTTGCGGGCGCCCCCGGCCTGGATCTTCCTGCACGGTCCCCGGTCGCCCCTGTCGTCGACCGAGATCCGGAAGGGCGTGCGAGAAAGCGCCGCACGGTGAGGGCCTGCGCGGTTGCAATCGACGCCCGATGCCGCCAATTTCATGCTATCCCGCGAGGCGTGACAGTGCCGCGCGGCATCACGAGGAACCAGGACTCTGCCCGAGACCATCCGCACGGAGACGATCCGCACCCCCGTTCACGCTCCGGAGGAACCCGGACAGGCGCGCTCGGAAGACCTGAAGGCCCTTGCCCTCGGATGCCTCGACGAGATGAAGGCCGAGGAGACGATCTCCATCGACCTGGCCGGTAAGACGTCGCTCGCCGATACGATGATCATCGCGTCCGGCCGGTCCCAGCGTCATGTCGGCTCGATCGCCGACAAGATCATCCAGGAGATGAAGAATCGCGGCTTCGGCAATGCCCGGGTCGAGGGCCTGCCCGCCTGCGACTGGGTGCTGATCGATGCGGGTGACGTGCTGGTGCACATCTTCCGCCCCGAGGTGCGTGGCTTCTACAATCTCGAGAAGATGTGGGGCGCCGATCGCCCGGTCGGGCTCGCGGCCGGCTAGGCGCTCACCGGCTTGCGCCTGATCCTGGCAGCGGTCGGACGGCTGAAGGCCGGTCCGGAGCGCGAACTCGCGTCACGATATCGCGACCGCGCCGCTCAGCTGGGCCGCGGATTGGGCTTTCCATCCTGCGAGAGCGTCGAGATCCCGGAATCGCGCGCCCGGCGGGCCTCCGACCGATGCGCCGAGGAGGCGGCGGCGCTCGCGGCGCATCTGCCCGCGGGAGGGGTTCTGGTCGCCTACGATGAGCGCGGGCGCGCCGATATCGGCAGCGAGGCCCTGGCCGAGCGCGTCGCCGCGTGGCGCGACGTGGCACGACCGGCGCTCGTGGTGGCGATCGGCGGCCCGGACGGCCTGGATGCCTCAATTCGGACGAAGGCGGAGCTGATCCTGTCCTTCGGGGCCGCCACTCTGCCCCACGGACTCGTGCGCGTGCTCGCCCTCGAACAGATCTATCGCAGCCTGACCATCCTGGCCGGTCATCCCTATCACCGGGGCGAGGCGGGCTGAGCCGCCGTGACAAGCCTCCGGACCGATCAGGCCTCGTCCAAGCCGCGGGTCGGCGCGCGCGCGAAGCGCGCGTGGCCGGTGCTCGTCCTGGCGGCGCTCGCCTGTCCGGCCGTGCCGCTGCGGGCAGAGACGCCGGCGCCCACGGATGCGCCGGCGAACCAGCGCGCGGCCGAGGAACGCGACCGTCGGGCCGAGAACCTGAAGCGCGTGCAGGACGCGCTCGCGGCCAGTGCCGGCCAGCGCGCGCAGTTCGAGTCCGAGATCGCCGCCATCGGATCCGATCGCTCCAAGCTCGATGCCGCGCTTCTCGATGCCGGCCGGCAGGCGCAGGCCACCGAGGAACGGCTGAGCCGCCTGGAGGAGCGCCTGAAGGCGATGAGCGAGAGCGAGGCCGCGATCCGGCACTCCCTCCAGGCCCGGCGCGGCATCGTGGCCGAGATCCTGGCGGCGCTGCAGCGGATGGGTCGGCGCCCGCCGCCGGCGGTTCTGGTGAGCCCCGAGGACATGCTGGCGGCGATCCGCACCTCGATGCTGCTCGGCGCGGTCGTGCCGGAGCTGCGCGGCGAGGTGGATACCCTGGCGGCCGATCTCGCAGAAATGATCCGGCTGCGCGGTCTGATCGCGCAGGACAAGGAGGGCTTGTCCAACGACCTCGCCGGATGGGCGCGGGAGCAGCAGCGGCTCCAGGCATTGATCGCGGCCCGCCGCGCCCGGCAGGCCGAAGTGGAAAGTGGCCTGACCGCCGAGCGCAAGCGTGCGGCCGAGCTCGGCGCCCAGGCCAAGAGCCTGAAGGATCTCATGGACCGGACCGAGGCGGAGGTCGCCGCGGCCAAACGCTCCGCCGACGAGGCGAAGGCCGCGGCCGAGCGCGAGGCGCGGGCGACGCGGGAGCGCTTCGCCGCGGCGGAGACTCGCGATCCGGCCCGGCTGGCACCGAAAGTGCGTTTCGCCGATGCGCGGGGCGAAGTGCCGCGGCCGGTCAGCGGCCGGCTCGCGCGCGGCTTCAATCAGCCCGATGGCAATGGCGGAACCACCCGTGGCGTGTCATTCACGACGCGTCCGAAGGCCGTGGTCTCCTCCCCGGCCGACGGATGGGTCCAATTCGCGGGGCCCTTCCGGTCCTACGGGCAACTCTTGATCATCAACGCGGGCGACGGCTACTATCTTCTGCTCGCGGGAATGGATCAGATCAGCGTCGAGGTCGGCCAGTTCGTGCTCGCGGGTGAACCGATCGGCAGCATGGGCGAGAGGGGCGCGGGTCCGCCCGGGACCGAAGGCGATCCGGCCCTGTACGTCGAGTTCAAAAAGGATGGCGGCTCCATCGATCCGGAGCCGTGGTGGGCGAAGAGCCCGAACAATACGGTACTTGGCGAGAAGGTTCGCGGCTGATGCGCAAGACTTCCCTGATCATGCTCGGCGCGTTCCTCGGCGCCGGCACCTCCCTGGTGGCCACGCAGACCGACTTCCTGTCGGGCCCGCGGGCCGTGGCCGCCTCGGCCGAGACCTATCGCCAGCTCAGTCTGTTCGGCGACGTCTTCGAGAAGGTCCGCACCGACTACGTCGAGAAGCCGGACGAGTCGAAGATGATCGAGGCGGCCGTCAACGGCATGCTCTCCTCGCTCGACCCGCATTCGAGCTACATGGACGCCAAGGCGTTCCGTGACATGCAGACCACCACCCGCGGCGAGTTCGGCGGCCTCGGGATCGAGGTCACCATGGAGGACGGCCTGATCAAGGTCGTCACGCCGATCGACGACACCCCGGCCGCCAAGGCGGGCCTGCTCGCCAACGACATCATCACGCAGATCGACGACGACCAGGTCCAGGGCCTGACCCTCAACCAGGCGGTCGACAAGATGCGCGGCCCAGTGAACTCAAGCGTGAAGCTCAAGATCTCCCGCAAGGAGTCGAAGGACCCGATCGACGTCACGCTCACCCGCGACGTGATCAAGATCAAGCCGGTGCGCTCGAAGGTCGAGGGCGGCGACATCGCCTACATCCGCCTGACCCAGTTCAACGAGCAGACCTTCGACGGCATGCGGGCGGCCATCGACAAGCTGTCGAGCGATATCGGCGCCGACAAGATCAAGGGCTACATCATCGACCTGCGCAACAACCCCGGCGGCCTGCTCGATCAGGCCGTGATGGTGTCCGACGCCTTCCTCGACCGCGGCGAGATCGTCTCGACCCGCGGCCGCAACCCGGACGAGACGCAGCGCTTCTCCGCCAAGGCGGGCGATCTCACCAAGGGCAAGCCGGTGGTGGTGCTGGTCAATGGCGGCTCGGCCTCGGCGTCGGAGATCGTCGCCGGCGCCCTTCAGGATCACAAGCGCGCGACCATCATGGGGACCCGCTCCTTCGGCAAGGGCTCGGTCCAGTCGATCATCCCGCTCGGCGGCTCCGGGGCCCTGCGGCTCACGACGGCGCGCTACTACACGCCGTCGGGGCGCTCGATCCAGGCGAAGGGCATCGAGCCCGACGTCGAGGTGACGCAGGACGTGCCGGACGAGCTGAAGGGCAAGGACGAGACCAAAGGCGAGGCCGGGCTGAAGGGGCACCTGAAGCAGAAGGATACGGACGAGCGCGGCGGCTCCTCCGCCTACGTCCCGCCGGATCCGGCCAAGGACAAGCAGCTGATCTCGGCGGTGGACTTCCTGCACGGAATCCAGAAGGGCGCGGCCAACGGCACGCCGGCCACGCAGCAGCAGAAGCCCAGCCTGCCGAACTGACGCGTTCGGACATCGACGCGCGGAACCGATCCCGCCCGGCAGCCCTGCCGGGCGGGATTTCCGTTTCACGCCGCGGGTGTTAGCGGAACATTAACCATACCGGACAGCAATGGCGGTGGGGAACCGCGCCGGGTCTTTCGGCGCCGGGATGGCGCTGTCGCTTCGAGAGCCGCGTGACTGAGTCCACCGACGATATCCTCACGCGCCCCCTCGGGGTGCCGGAGGCGAAGGCGCCGGGGCAGACCAGCGGCCGGTTCGGACGCGTCCTCGCCCAGCTGCGCCGGCCCAGAGTGGCAGGCGGCGCGATCGCGGCCTCTCTCCTCGTGGCGGCCGGACTGGTTCTGGCGCTCGGAGACCCCCGCGGGGGCGAACCCCGCGCCGAAGCGACGATCACCCTCCGCGAGGCGTCGGCGCGGCCTGCGCCTCCCGCCCCGGCGCCCGCCAGCCCGCCGGTCGCGGCGCCGGCGCCAGGCCCGGCCCAGCTGCAGCGCAGCGCGGAGGAGATGGAGACCGCGTCCGGCGTCACCGTGGTGCGGCCGGCCGGTTCCGGTCCGACCGACGCCGTGCTGATCCGGATACCGCCACCGAACGCGCCGCGGCTTGCCCCAGCCCCGGACCCGCGCATCAGCGAGACGGGCCGACACGGCGTCATGCCGAAGCTCGGCGAGGGCCGGATCCGCGCCCTCGATGTCTACGCCCGGTCCGAGGAACCCGGCACGGGTCCGCGCATCGCCGTCGTGATCACCGGGCTCGGCGTCGGCCAGGCGGCCACGGCCGGCGCGACGGCACGCCTGCCGGCGGCGGTGAGCCTCGCCTTCCTCCCCTACGGCAGCGAGGCCGAGCGCGCCGCCGCCCGGGCCCGCGACGCCGGGCACGAGATCTTCCTGCAACTGCCCATGGAGCCGTTCGACTATCCCGACAGCGATCCGGGCCCGCAAACGCTCCTCACGGCCCTCAAGGGGCCGGAGAACGCCGATCGCCTCGCCTGGGCGCTCGCCCGCTTCCCGGGCTATGTCGGCGTCGCGAACTTCATGGGGTCCAAGCTGATGGCCGATGCGGCCTTCGAACCCATCCTGCGCGAGATCGGCGCCCGCGGGCTCGGCTTCCTGGATGACGGCACGGCGCCCAAGCCGGCAGCCGCGCCCGCCAACAAGTCCCGGACGCCGATCGCCCGCGCCGAGATCGTCCTCGACGCGACCCCGCGCGCCGACGCCATCGACGCGGCCCTGGCTCAAGCCGAGGCACGGGCCCGCGCCGACGGCTTCGTCCTGGTCTCGGCCAGCGGTACGATGCTCAGCGTCGACCGGATCGCCCGCTGGGCGAAGGATCTCGAGGCCCACGGGCTGCGCCTCGTTCCCGCCAGCGTGGCGCTCCGCGGCGCGCGCGAGAAGCGCGTCTCCACGGCCGATTGAGTGCGCACGCGATCCGGCCGCGCGGTGATGGTGCCGGTGCCCGACAGGCGCGCCGGGACGGCGAACGGCGTTGCGGCGCCGGTTGCGGCTGACCTATGGTCCTCCCGATGATGACGGATTCGGACCCGGGCAGTACCCTGCCCTACCGGCCCTGCGTGGGCGTCGCGCTGATCGCACCGTCGGGCGGCGTCTTCGTCGGACGCCGGAGCAAGGATGCGGGACCCGAGCACGTGGCCGGCCCGCACATGTGGCAGATGCCGCAGGGCGGCATCGATCCGGGTGAGAATCCGGAGGCAGCGGCGCGCCGGGAACTCTTCGAGGAGACCAACGTCCCGCCGGACGCCGTCAGGCTGCTCGCGGAGATCCCGGATTGGCTCGCCTACGATCTGCCGCCCGCCGTCATGAAGCAGGCCTGGAAGGGCCGCTATCGCGGGCAGTCTCAGAAATGGTTCGCCTACGGATTCCTGGGCAGCGAGGACCTGATCGACGTCGAGCGGCCCGGCGGCGGCGCCCACAAGGCCGAATTCGACGCGTGGCGCTGGGCGCGCTTTTCGGAGCTTCCGGACCTGATCGTGCCCTTCAAGCGGCCGGTCTACGAGAGCGTGGTCGCGGGGTTCGCGGGTCTCGAGCACTGGGCGAACGAGCCATGACGCCGCGGACCGGGTCCTGAGGCCGTGCGCTGGCTCGCGATCCCGCTCGCTATCGCCCTCGCGTGGCTCGCCTTCACGATGAGCCCGCTCTGGTCGCTCTACGATCTCGCGCAGGCGGTGCGTCGGCACGACGTGACCTATGTCGAGAACCACGTGAACTTCCGGACGCTCCGGCTCTCCCTCGTGCGCCAGATCACGGCGGCGATGCGCACCGCGTCGGAAACCGATACCGATCTGGAGCCCCGCGACCGCCAGCGTCTCAACGATGCCGCCTACGGTCTGGCCCTGGCCCTGTCCGAGACGATGGTCACGCCCGAGACGGTGATGGACCTGCTGGCCAACGGCTGGCCCGACAAGCTCGACGTCGAGCGGCCGGCGGGGGCGCGGCCGGAGGGCCTGACCATCCGCAGTCTCGGGCGGCTCATGCCCTATTACGGGGCGCTGGAAATGCGCGGCTTCCGCGCCGTGGTGATCCCGATCCCGCCGGAGGCACCCCGCGCGGAGCGCACGCGGATCCGGCTGCGGCTGCGCGGGCTCAGCTGGCGGCTCGTCGATATCGAGATGGCCGACATCCTGCGTGAGCAGATCGCGGCCAAGCTCAGCCGGGCCCTCGCGCGCGCCAAGATCGGGGCGAGCGCCGGAGAGGAACGTCCCTAGCGCCCGGAGGTCGGGCTCACTTCGCCTTCGGCGCCCCGGTCGTTCCCTTGGGCTCCCGGGCCTCGATCAGGCCCTCGGCCTTCTCCTCGTCGGTGTCGCCGCCCTGCTCGATGGTCTGGCTCGGATTCGCGAGCAGCGATTTCGCGATCCCGAGCAGGTTCTCGCACTCCCCGGGGAACTTGTAGGTCTCGAGCACGATGGCGGCGTCCCGCAACGTGCGCAGGTCCCGCACCAGCTGGGCGTTGGCGTCCTCGCGCAATTCGCTCTTGGCGGCGATCGCCTCCTCGATCTGGGCGCCCTTCACGTCGCACGCGGCCCGGGCCGGCAACGCGGTGCCCGCGAGGGCTAGGGCGAGGCCGGTTGCGGGAAGAGAGCGCCGCATGGCGTGGATCCTCGAAGATGCCGGTCAGGCGTGGTGAAGGTGCGCCGCGCGCAGGACGTCGTGCGTGAGCCCGACGAGCTGGCTGGGACGATACGGCTTCGGCACGAAGACCGAGCCGGGCACGGCATCGCCGTCCGGCAGGCAGGCCCGTCCACCGGAGGTGTAGACCACCGGCAGGTCCGGGCAGTGGCTGCGCGCCCAGCGCGCCAGCGCGAGGCCGTTCGTGTTGCGGGCGAGGTCGATATCGGTGAAGAGCAGATCCACGCTCTCGCGCGCCAGAATCGCCTCGGCTTCCCAGGCATCCGCCGCGATGAGCACCCGATAGCCCTCCTCGAGGAGCGCCTCGGCGGCCAGTTCGCAAACGGTCGGCTCGTCTTCGACCACGAGGATCGTGGCGACGGCCGGGTCCAGGACGGGCATGGACGGGCAGACGAAAGCGGCGGCGAACGGAACCATGACGCAACTCCCACTCACCCGGCGGGGCACGATGTCCCCGAACCGGATCGCAGGGGCAACGGGCCCCTCCGACGCGGCGTTCACCGTGTTTGCATCGAATTGCTCCGGTTTGGTGAGCGGCGCGTTAACTGCACCCCGGCGCTGCTGAACGAAATGGCCCAAATGGTTAACGGACGGTTACCGAGATCTGCCCGGGAGGTGCGCGCGTGAGCCGGAACTGGCAGCTCGGCATCGGCCTTCTCCTGACGGGGCTCGCCGGATACGTCGACGCGCTGGGCTTCGTGCGACTCGGCGGGCTCTATACGTCCTTCATGAGCGGCAACACCACGCAGCTCGCGGTCTTCGGCGCCGAGGCCGACCTTCACCGCATGGTGCTGCCCGCGACCCTTCTGTTCGCCTTCCTGTTCGGCTCGACCCTGGGCAGCGGCCTCGCGATCCTGGTCCCGCCCCGATGGACGACGCCCGTCGTGCTCGGCTACGAATCGCTGCTGATCCTCGGCGGCCTCGGTCTGGGCCTCGAATCGCCCGAACTGGGCCTCGCGGCCTTCTTCGTCGCCGTCGCGATGGGGTCGCAGAATGCGGTTCTAGCGCAGGTGAAGGGCTTCCGCGCCGGCACCACCTTCGTCACCGGCGCCCTGTTCAGCCTGGGCCAGAAGATCGCCCAGGCTCTGACCCGGACGGGTGACCCGCTGGGCTGGATCGGCGACGGGGTGGTCTGGCTGTCGCTGCTGTTCGGCGCCTTCCTGGGCGCCCACGCCTACGGGCTCTTCGCGCTCTACGCCCTGATCGCGCCGGCCGCGATCTCGGGCGGACTCGCGCTGATTACGGCGATCCTGGTCTTGCGCGCCGGTCCGCCGGCCGCGAAGGTCCCCACGACATGAGCAGCCCCCTCAGCAATCCCTCCCTGACCAGTCACGTCGCCGCGCTGGAGCCCGGCGCTCACGTGGTCGCCGCCCACTTCCTGAAGGACGTCCCGGCCCTGGCGCTCAGCGACGGCACCGTCGCGCTGGCGCGGGACGCGGGCCTGACCAGCTTGGCCGCCCATCCCGAGGCCGGGATCCTGGTCGCGGCCGGCGGCGGCGATCGCCTGCTCACCGGCGGCGATGACGGCCGCGTGGTCGCGATTCACGCCGACGGCGCGATGGAACAGCTCGGCCTGGCCAAGGGCGGCGCCTGGATCGATGCGCTCGCTCAGCATCCTGACGGCGCGGTGGCGTGGTCGGCCGGCCGTGCCGTCGTGGCGCGCGACGCCAAGGGCCGCGAGCGCAGCTTCCAGGCGCCCTCCACTGCCCGGGGCCTCGTCTTCGCGCCCAAGGGCTACCGGCTCGGCGTCGCCCATTACAACGGCGTCAGCCTCTGGTACCCGAATCTCGAGACCCCCGCCGAGGTGATCAGCTGGAAGGGCTCGCATATCGACGTGACCTGGTCGCCCGACGGGCGCTTCGTGGTCTCCACCATGCAGGAGAATGCCCTGCACGGCTGGCGGCTCCAGCCGGACCGCGGCCACATGCGGATGTCGGGCTATCCGTGCAAGGTTCGCTCGATGTCGTGGTCCTCGGACGGTCATTGGCTCGCCACGAGCGGCGCCGAGGCGGCGATCGTCTGGCCGTTCGATTCGAAGGAGGGGCCGACCGGCAAAGCGCCCCGGGAATGCGGCGTCCGGCCCGCCCGGGTGTCACGCGTCGCGTTCCACCCGAAGGCGCCCGTGCTGGCGATGGGCTACGAGGATGGCTGCATCCTGCTGGTGCGCTTCACCGACGCCGCCGAGCTGCTCGTGCGGCCGGCCGTGCCGGGCAGTACGATCACAGCCTTGGCTTGGGACGGGCGCGGCAGCCGGCTGCTCTTCGGCTGCGCCGACGGAAAGGCGGGCCTCCTGACGTTGCCGGGCTGAGCCCGGCTGGAACCAGGGTCGCCGGCATGCTCTTTGTCGGTGATCGAGTCACCGAGCCGGAGGCCTGCTGTGTTCCGCGTGATCCGCACCCTCGGCCTCGCCCTGGGCCTGCTCGGCGGCGTGGTCGCGGCACAGGCCCCCGAATTCGCCCAGCAATATGCGCAGCGCCTCGGCGGAGCCGCCGACGAGCTGCGCCGCCAGGTGGCGGTGCTCGAAACGGACGCGGAGGCCTCCGGGACGACCCGCGAGGACGCCGTCGATCGCCTGCGCGCCAATCCGGATCAGCTCGTCGCCCGGCGGGGCGAGGCGGCGCGCGCCGACATCGCGCGGCTCGACCGGCTGAGCGCCCAGCAGCGGGCCCTCTCCGCGGCGACGAGCCCGCTCGGCCGTGTGGTGGCGATGCTGCGCGATCCCGATCTGCCGGTCGCCGAGGCGGCCTACCGCGATTTCAGCCCCGCCGTTCCCACCAATGCCGACGGGCTGGCCGCCGGGCTGATCGGTTTCTTCGCCGCGTGGGGCGGCTGGCGGGTGATGTCGGATGTCGGCCGGCGCGTGGTGCGCCGCCGTCCCCGCGAGGCCGCCACCGTGGGCTGACAGCAGCGGACGCGACTGGAACTGCGGCGCGAAGTGTGGCGCAACGTCTACAGCGGCTTGCGCAAGCCTTGCGTATCGAGCAGGGATCCGGCCGTCCCGGTCCGGGAAAAGGCACACGATGCCGCGCGCGTCGAACTCCACCCCGATCGATCCGGCTCAAGACGCCGCGGCGCTGCTGCGGCGGATCGGCTTCTTCGGCCTGTTCGTGGTGCTTCCCGTTCTGGCGCAGGTCGCGCGCCGCGCCTCCGTGATCATCGCGCCGATCGCCGTCATCCTGCTGATCATCGCCAGCGTCATCGACAGGCGCCAGCGCCCGGTGAGCCCGGCTGTCTACCGGCTGCTGAACGCGCCGGCCTTCCTGGCCGGCATGCTGGTGGTGCTCTGGTCGGCCCTGTCGCTGACATGGACGCCGTTTCTCGGGCCCGCCCTGGAGCGGCTGGCCAACCTCGCGGCGACGATCGGGCTCGCCCTGCTCGGCTATCTCGCCCTGCCGGACCGGATGCGCTCGGCCAATCTCTACCTGCTGCCCCTCGGCGTCGTGGCCGGGGCCATCGTGGCGATCGTGCTCGGGATCTTCGGCGCCCACATGACGCCGCCCGGCACCGAGGATGACGGGGCGCTGGATCGCGGCCTCGTCCTGCTCATCCTGCTGGTCTGGCCGGCGCTCGCGTGGCTCCGGTCGCGGCGTCGCGACCGGGAGGCGCTCGGGCTGGCTCTGCTGGTCGCCCTCGCCCTCACGGTCCAGCCGGACGCGACCCAGATTGCCGCCCTGGCGGTCGGGGCCCTGGCCTTCGCGGTGACGAGCTACCGGCCGAAAGTCGGCGTGGCGCTCACGGCGACCCTGTCGGCCGCCCTGCTCGCGGTGGCGCCGGTCCTGCCCTTCCTGGCCCGGCCGGTGGGCGCGGCGCTCCTCGGTCCCCTGGCGCCCGCGGTGCTGTCGCTGAAGAGCTGGCAGAAGGTGGTGACCACCGATCCGGTGCGGCTCATCACCGGCCACGGTTTCGAGACCGCCCTGCGCGGGCGCTTGGTCGGGCTCCTGCCGCTCAACGCGCCCACCACCGCACTGTTCGAGTTCTGGTACGAGCTCGGGATCGTCGGCGCCTTGGCCGCCGCCTTCGCGCTCTATGCCGCGATCCGCCGGGCGGGGCGGGACGGGCCGGCCCTGGTGCCGGGTGCCATGGGCTGCTTCGCGGCGGCCTTCACGGTAGCGTGCCTGGGGGTCGGGCTGACGGCGATCTGGTGGCTGACCACGCTGGCCATCGCCATCGTGGTCTTCGTGTCGGTGGAGCGCGGCCAGTTCCGCACCAGCCGGCCGAAGGTCGCCAAGCTGCACCGCCTGCAGACCGGCGAGCGCTGAGCCCTCAGTCGCGCAGGAAACCGTGCAGCCGGATCCAGGCCAGGAACAGGCCCGGCCAGGCGGCGGCCGGGGTCCCCGGCAGGCCGAGGCCGAACCCGTGGCCGCCGCGCTCGAACAGGTGCAGCTCGGCCGGAACCCGCGCCTTGCGCAGGGCTGAGAACATCAGCAGGGGATGGTCGGCCACCGCGACGGGATCGTCGATCGCCTGGACCAGGAAGGTCGGCGGCGTTTCCGGCCCGACCTGCAGGTCCACCGAGTAGGTCCTCATCTCCGTGGGCGTGACATCGTCGCCCACCAGGATCCGGCGCGTCTCGGTGCGGTCGAAGGGTTTGCGCATCGTGATGACCGGATAGATCAGCCCGGCCAGGACCGGCCGGACCGGCTGCGTGTCCACGGCATCCACGCCCGCGTAGAGATCCTGGGCGCTGCCGACCGCGGTCTCCCCCATGAGATGCCCGCCGGCGGAGAATCCGAGAACCCCGACTCGTGCCGGGTCGATGCCGAACTCCGTCCCGCGCGCCCGCACCAGCCGCAGGGCACGCTGCGCGTCCTGGCGTGGGGCATCGGGACCCGCCCCCCAGCCTTCCGCAGGCAACCGATAGACCAGCAGGAAGACCGTGATGCCGGCGGCGTTCAGGACGCGCCCGACCGGGACGCCCTCATTGCCGAGCGCGATGAAGGCGTAGCCGCCGCCGGCCGCGACGATCATGGCGGCACCGTTGGCATGGGCGGGCCGCATGACGAGGAGACACGGACGCGCGACCCGGGTGATGTCGCCCACCGCGCCCTCGGCGTACCGGTAGCCGTCCGAGTTGGGCCCGCGGCCGCCGCCGGGCGGATCGCCCGGCCACAGATCGATCACCTGGAGATCCGCGCCCGGCAGCGAGCGCGGCAGGCCGCGGATCGCCTCGTGGGGAGCCGGCACCGGCGGGTCGCCCGTCTCGGCCCGGGCGGTGCGCAGGCCGAGGGCCGTTCCGAGCCCGGCGAGCAGAAAGCGGCGGTCGAGGCGCACGGGCGTCTCCCGGATGCAGTCGCGATCACAAACGCCGAACGGCGCGTCCGACTCGCAACGGAGCCACGATCCTATGCCCCCGGAGGCGTCGTGTGTTCCGCGGGGGGATCGCCTCAGCCGCGCCGCGCGATCATGGCCACGTAGAAGCCGTCGGTGCCGGTCCGGAGCGGGCTCATCTGCACCCCGTGAGCCGTGATCCGCACCGCCGCGCGCAGCGAGGCCGGACCGGCCGCCAGCACGTCTTCCGACGGGACGGCGTCGAAGCGTCCGCGCCAGCGCGAGAGCAGGCCGGCCACCGCCGCGTCGTTCTCCGCCGGCAGGAGCGAGCACGTGATGTAGATGATCCGCCCGCCCGGCCTGACCAGCCGCGCCGCGCGGTCGAGAACCTGGGCCTGCTCGGCGGTCCGGAGCGCGAGGCTCCCGGGACGCAGCCGCCACTTGGCGTCGGGATTGCGCCGCCACGTGCCCGAACCGGTGCACGGGGCGTCGACCACCACGCGATCGACACGGCCGTCGAGATCCTCCAGCACGTCGGCCCGGGCCTTGCCGCCCCGCGGCGTACGCACTTCGGCGACGGCTCCGGACCGGCGCAGGCGCTCATGGATCGGCGCGAGCCGTCGCGGATCGCCATCCGTGGCGATCAGGCGTGCGCCGTTCCGGGTCTCGGCCGCGAGCGCCAGGGTCTTGCCGCCCCCGCCGGCGCAGAGGTCCACGATGGTCTCGCCGGGGCGCGGGGCGGCGAGGAGCGCGGCGAGTTGCGAGCCCTCGTCCTGGATCTCGTACCAGCCCTCCAGGAACTCGGCCTCGACATGGAGCGCGGGCCCGCGCCCGTCGGCCCCGATCGGGATGCGCAGGCCCTGGGGCGCGTGCGGTGTCGGGGCTGCGCCGAAAGCCGCGAGCGCCGGCATCACGTCCTCGCGGCTGCCGCGCAGGGCGTTCACCCGGATATCGAGGGGCGCGCGCCGGGCCAGCGCCTTCAATTCGGGGATGAGATCGTCGCCGAGGGCGGCCGTGAGTTCCGGGAGCACGAAGGGCGGAGCGTCGCCCGCCGCCGCGGGCGGGGCGTCCTGCAGCGTGCCCGCCTTGAGGCGCGCCCGCTCGTCGTCGCTCAGAGGCTCGGGGGCGAAGCGCTCTCCCGAGAACAGGGCCGCGATCGAAGCATCCGCGAGCCCCTGCTGCAGCCGGAGCGAGCCGATCAAGACGGCGCGCGGCGTATCGGCGCCCATGATCCAGGCCGCCGAGGAGCGGCGGCGCAGAGCGTCGTAGACGAGGCTGGCGATTCCGGCGCGGTCGCCCGAACCGGCGAAGCGGTGGGCGAGGCCCCAATCCTTCAGGGCGTCGGCGGCCGGCCGGCGGCGCGCGGCAATATCGGTCAGGACCTCGATGGCGGCGGAGCAGCGGGCGGCGGGGGTCAGGGATCTGTTCCTTCAGAATGCGTCGACGGTGACGTGAAACGGCCACGCTTGCCGCACGATGCCGCCACGTTACGGCCGAGCTTCAAGCATGATCGCGGCCCAGACCGTCGGAGGGCGGCCCGCCGCGTGGGCCGGCCGCGTGTCGTATGGCATCCACCGGCTGCCGACCAGTACGGTCCGCCGCCAGGCATGCCCGGGAGTAGTTCTGCCGATGTCCTCTGCCCTTCGTGTCGCCCTCGCGGGCCTCGTCGCCGCCTCGCTCGCCGCCTGCGCGAGTGCGCCCGCCGCCACCCCGGACCTGACGCCGCCGCCGCGCCGGCCCGTCGACGCCAAGACGCAGCTCGAATACGGCAACCCGCCCCCGCCGCCGCCCGGCCGCTACTGAGAGACCGGGTGCGGGGGCGGCTCAGGCCGTCTCCCGCGCCCGCCGAGCCTCGTAGGCCTTGAGCGCCATGAAGACCTCCGTCAGCACCGGGAACGCCACGTCCGGCAGGAGGCGGCGTCCGCGCGCGAGCAGATCGCCGACGACGTGATCGGCTTCGATCCGGCCCTTGTTCTCGATGTCGCGGAGCATGGAGGCCGTGAAGGTGGAGCCCGGCGCGGTCAACTGCCCGCGCGCACGCTCGACCGCCACCGCCCGCGGCTCGTAGCCACTCGCGGCGGCCACCGCCATGCATTCCGCGTGCAGCGCTGCGATGAAGGCCGCACCGCCGGGCGCCGCGACGATGTCGCCGATGGCGGCGCGCATCAGGGTGGTGGCCCCCGCGAGGGTCGCGAGGAACACCCACTTCTCCCACATCTCCAGCAGGATGACGTCGCTGAGCCGCGGCTGGAACTTCAGGCCGCGCATCAGGGCATCGACCGCCTCGATCCGGGCCGAGCGCGACCCGTCCCGCTCGCCGTAGGTGATGCTGCACAGCTCGCTCATGTGGCGGATCGCCCCGTCATGGGCGAGCGTGGCCGCGATGGCGCAGGAGCCGCCCAGGACGCGCTCCGCGCCGAAATGGGCGTCGAGCGCGTCGAGATGGGCCATGCCGTTCAGGATCGGCAGGATCGCCGTGCCCGCGCCCACCGCCGGCGCGAGATCCGCGACGGCGCTGTCGAGGTCGTAGGCCTTGCAGGACAGCAGGATCAGGTCGAACTGCCCCGCCTGCGCCAGCCGGTCGGCCGTCACGGTCGGCGGGTCGGGGATGTGCAGGTCACCGAGCGGACTGCGCACGACCAGGCCGTTCGCCGCGAGCTTCGCCGCCCGGGCCGGCCGGACCAGGAAGGTCACGTCGGCGCCCGACTCGGCGAGCCGGGCCCCGTAATAGCCGCCGGTCGCGCCGGCCCCGACGATCAGCGTGCGCATCAGGAACCTCAGGTACGAGACGGATAGTTCGGGCTCTCGCGGGTGATCGTCACGTCGTGCACGTGGCTCTCCCGCAGGCCGGCATTGGTGATGCGGATGAAGCGCGCCCGCTCCTGGAACTCCGGAATCGTGGCGCCGCCGACATAGCCCATGGCGGCGCGCAGACCGCCGGCGAGCTGGTGAAGCACGTTGCCCACCGGACCCTTATACGGCACCTGCCCCTCGATGCCCTCCGGCACGAGCTTGTGGGTGTCGCTCACCTCGGCCTGGAAGTAGCGGTCCGCCGAGCCGCGGGCCATCGCGCCGACCGAGCCCATGCCCCGGTACGACTTGTACGACCGGCCCTGGTAGAGGAACACCTCGCCGGGCGCCTCGTCGGTGCCGGCGAGCAGCGAGCCGAGCATCGCCACGGAGGCGCCGGCCGCGATCGCCTTGGCGAGGTCGCCCGAATACTTGATGCCGCCATCGGCGATGACCGGGATGTCGGCCTCGGAGGCGGCCTCGACGGCTTCCATCAGGGCGGTGAGCTGCGGCACGCCGACACCCGCCACGATCCGGGTCGTGCAGATCGAGCCTGGACCGATGCCGACCTTGATGGCGTCGGCGCCGGCATCGATCAGCGCCTGGGCGCCGTCGCGCGTCGCGACGTTGCCGGCGATGACCTGCACGGCGTTCGAGAGCTGCTTCACCCGGGCGACGGCGTCGAGCACCTTGATGGAGTGGCCGTGGGCGGTATCGACCACGATCACGTCGCAGCCGGCATCGATCAGGCGCTCGGCGCGCTCGAAGCCGCTGTCGCCCGTCGTGGTCGCCGCGGCGACCCGCAGGCGGCCCTGCTCGTCCTTGACGGCGTTCGGGTAGGCGACGCGCTTCTCGATGTCCTTGACGGTGATCAGGCCGATGCAGCGGTAATGGTCGTCGACCACCAGCAGCTTCTCGATCCGGAACTGATGGAGGAGACGCTTGGCCTCGTCCTGGGTCACGCCCTCGCGGACGGTGATCAGCCGGTCCCGGGTCATCAGCTCGGCGACCGGCTGGGCCGAGTTCGTCGCGAAGCGCACGTCGCGGTTCGTCAGGATGCCGACGAGCTTGCCGCGCGAGCCGTTGGGCCCGCGCTCCACCACCGGGATGCCGGAGATGCGGTTGCGCTTCATCACCTCGAAGGCGTCGGCGAGCGTCTCGTCGGGGTGGATGGTGATCGGGTTCATCACCATGCCCGACTCGTACTTCTTCACGAGGCGGACCTGCTCGGCCTGCTCCGGCGGCTCGAGGTTGCGGTGGATGACGCCCATGCCGCCATTGGCCGCCATGGCGATGGCCATCGGCGCCTCCGTGACGGTGTCCATCGCGGAGGCGAGGATCGGCAGGTTCAGCGGGATCGTGCGGGTCAGGCGCGAAGCGACGCTGACCTCAGTGGGCATCACCGAGGAGGCGGCAGGCCGCAGGAGCACGTCGTCGAAGGTGAGGCCCTCGATGATCGATGCGGTTTCTACTCGGGCCATGTGCCAACTTTCCTCGGACGGCGGCGCTGGGGGTCGCGCAGCGGGATCGGGTTGGCAAGTGCCAGTATCACGGGCTCCGTGACGGCGCCAATGCGCGCTTGCCGCGTCGCAATGCGAAAACGCGCATAGCTCGCGGCTTTTCCACGCCCGGTCGTGCCGTCCCGCCTGAGGCCGTCAAATAGGGGGCTACCGCCCCTCGCGCTGCTGGAAGCCGCGGAAGCCCTGGGCACGCCTTCATCCTGAGGTGCCGGAGCGCAGCGGAGGCCTCGAAGGAGGACTCCAGCCAGCCGCGCGATCCCTGGAACCCTCCTTCGAGGCGGCTTCGCCGCGCCTCAGGACGAGGTCGCGCTTCGGGAAGCCCGCTCCCTAGCGCATCGCGGGCGCGGCGCCCTTGTCGGTGTATTCGGGCGGCAGGCCGATATAGTCGCCGAGCATGCCGTCGATCCCGGGCGCCCGGCCGAAGGCCTCGCAATCCGGGTCGAGGGGCGCCTCTCCGAGCGTCGTGACGCGGATGCGGTCCCAGGTCGGGAGCGTGTTCGGCGCCGTGAACGGATCCTCGCCGGTCGCCAGCATGAAGCCGAAATCCTGTCCGAACTCCCCGGCGAGGTCGTAGGCATCGCTGGCCCGGGAGAAGCGCGGCTGGCTGGTGAAGGAATTCGCCGCTCCGCCCCAGACCATCGCGGCGCGCTGCTCGCGCCTGCGGTCCAGCGCCTCGGCCTCGACCGTGAGGCTGCCCAGACCGATGGGAATCCGCGGAATCGGCACGCGGCCGACGCCCTCGGCGACGCTGAGACCCAGCTGAGACGCCACGGTGACGCCGGCCGAGCCCGCGATGGTCGCGCCCGCCCCGAGGAGGTCCGTCGGATCGACGCGGGTCACCTGGGCCCGCACGGTCAGGTCCGCGTCGCGGGTCGACACCACGTCGTACTTCAGCGAGAGGTCGTAGCAGAGGGCGCGGTCGGCGGCGTTGGCGATGAGGCGCCGCTCGGCCTGGGTCAGCGGCGCCGCGCCGGCCACGTCGGCGTGGAAGGCCGTCGGGATGATGCGCACCGTCCGGGCTCTCGCGAGCGCCGGCTGGTCGACGTAGATCCGCGACGCGGAGGCCACCTGATCGCTGGCCTTCAGCCGGTCATAGCGCGTCAGGGAGCCGCGATCGTTGAGGAGGACGGTGCCGCACGCCGCCACCATCGACAGGAGAGCGGCCCCGGCCGCGATCCGCGGCAGGGTATGGGCCTTGCTCGGGCTGGACGTCATCGGTCTCCTCGTGGCCCGGCCCTGTGCCGGCGCGCGACCTCACGGTCTCGTGATCGAAACGTAGCTATTGGGCGACCCGCGAGAAAGGTGGCCCCGATCAGCTGCGCAGGGTCTGTTGCAGGATGGATACAACCGGGAAACACGAGGGTGCGAGGTGGCCACGCTGCCGTGCAACCGCCGCGGCGCCCGATGCGTCTGCAGTGTGATGCCCGCCGCCACCCAAAGACCGTTCTGGATCGTCCCCCTGACGGTCGCCACCGCGCTGTTCATGGAGAACACCGACTCGACGGTGATCGCCACGGCGCTGCCGAGCATCGCGGCGAGCCTGAACGAGGATCCGATCGCGCTGAAGCTCGCCCTGACCTCTTATCTGGTCAGTTTGGCGATCTTCATCCCGGTGAGCGGCTGGATGGCCGATCGCTACGGCTCGCGGACCGTCTTCCGCGCCGCCCTCGTGGTGTTCATGGGCGGCTCCCTCGCCTGCGCGGCCGCCAACGGGCTCGCGTGGTTCGTGGCTGCGCGGTTCCTGCAGGGTATGGGCGGCGCCATGATGGTGCCGGTCGGGCGCCTCGTGGTGCTCCGCAGCGTCCCGAAGTCGCAGCTCGTCACGGCGCTCGCCTATCTCACCTTCCCGGCCCTCGTCGGGCCGGTGCTCGGGCCGCCGGTGGGCGGCCTGATCACGACCTGGTTCGACTGGCGCTGGATCTTCTTCATCAACCTGCCGATCGGCTGTGCCGGGATCGTGCTGGCCAGCCTGTTCTTCGAGGATGTCCGTGAGACGGAACGCCCGCCCCTCGATCTGTTCGGCTTCCTGCTGCTCGGCACCGGCCTCGCCGCGCTGATGCTCGGCCTCGCCTCCACAGGGCGCCACCTCCTGCCAGCCTCCGTCTCCTGGGGTTGCCTCGCCGGAGGCGTCGTCCTCCTGCCGCTCTACTGGCTGCATGCGCGGCGGGTGGCGCACCCGATCGTGCGGCTCGACCTGATGGACCGGCCGACCTTCCGGGTCGCCGTGCTCGGCGGCAGCCTGTTCCGGATCGGCACCGGGGCGATCCCGTTCCTGCTGCCGCTGATGCTGCAGGTCGGCTTCGGCCTGGACGCGCTGCATTCCGGCCTGATCACCTTCGCGGCGGCGGCCGGCGCGATGTTCGTGAAGACCCTGGCGCCCCGGATCCTGCGCCGGACCGGGTTCCGGACCCTGATGGTCTGGAACGCCGTGGTCGCCTCGGCCTTCCTGGCGGTGAACGGCTTCTACACGGCCGGGACGCCGCACTGGATCATGGTGACGCTGCTGTTCATCGGCGGCTGCTCGCGCTCGATCCAGTTCACCTGCGTGAACGCCATCGCGTATGCCGATCTCGAATCCCGCGAGATGAGCGCGGCCACGAGCTTCGCCAGCGTCTGCCAGCAGCTGTCGCTGAGTCTCGGCGTCACCCTCGGGGCGCTGGCCCTGGAGGGCACGGCCGGGCTTCACGGCCGGATCCAGATCGAGGCCGGCGATTTCGGCCCCGCCTTCTTCGCCGTGGCGGTCATCTCGGCCGCCTCCGTGGTGGCCTTCCGGCGGCTGGCGCCGGATGCCGGCTCCGAGATCTCAGGCCGGAAGATGGTCAACGCACCGCCGCCCTCCGTCGAGATGACGCCGCGGCACGGCTGATCAGGCCGCCGCCCGGGCGGGCGACCGACCGGCCGGGCGCTTGGCGCCGCCGCGGGCTGCGGCGCCCTTCCCCGGAGACTTGCCGGAAGCGGCCTTGGGGCTCGGTGCGGGCGCCAGGGCTCCGGCGCGCCAGCCTTGCCAGCTCCAGGCGCCGGGGCCCGTCAGCGCGTACATCAGGAAACCGCCGGCGAGCCCGAGATCGGCCAGCATCAGCGTGCGTTCCGCGATCGCCGCCGGCCCGATGTAGTGCCAGAAAGCGTGGAGCATGACGGCCGTGACCGTCGCGAAGGCGGCGAGCGCCAGCCCGATCAGCCGCGGCAGGACGCCCAGGATCAGCGCCAGCGGACCGAAGACCTGCACGACCACGGCGGCGGTGGCGACGGCGTTGGGGAACGGCAGGCCGCTGCCGGCCAGCGTGAGGGTGAAGCCCGAGACGTTGAGGGCCCGCGCGATCCCGGTCGGCAGGAGGGCGGCCGCGAGGAGCAGCCGCGCAGCGAGAAGGGTACCGTCCTGGGCGCGGGCAATCATTGGGGAATCCGGTCGGCTGAAGAACCGATCGAAGCTTGGCGATTGCCGCTGAAGACCGCGTTAAACCGGCGCCCTCATCCGGAAACGCCGCCGCCGAACAGTCGACCCCGCTCCGTCCAGACCACGACGAGAAGCGCCAGCGCGCCGAGGCCCGCATAGCCGATCCCGACCGGCAGCACCGTCCCATCGAAGGATTGGCCGATCAGGAAGCCGCAGAGGGCGCCGAGGATGGTGGTGTAGAAGCCGAGGAACGACGAGGCGGTGCCGGCGATGGCGCCGAGCGGCTCCAGCGCGAGCGCGTTGAAGTTCGGCATGGCGAAGCTGATCAGGAACTGGTTCAGGGCCAGGATCGACAGGAACAGCGCCAGCGGCGGCTGGCCGTGATAGGCGAGCCCGACGCCGACCTGGACGAGGCCCACCAGCGTGAACGCGGCGACGCCGCCGTGGGAGAGCGTCCGCATGCCGAGCCGCCGGACGACGCGGGCGTTGATCAGGGTCGCGGCGCCCATGGCGCCCGCCACCAGCCCGAAGGCCAGGGGGAAGAGCGGGCCGAGATGGTACAGGCCGGTGTCGAACACCTGCTGGGCCGAGCCGACATAGCCCATGATGCAGCCGGTCATCAGGCCGAGCGCGGTCGCGTAACCGACCGCGACGCGGGTCTTCAGGGTCGTGCGGATGGCGTCCCAGGTCGCGGCCGGCGAGAGCGGGCGCCGATACTCCGGGTGCAGCGTCTCGGGCATCCGCAGCGAGAACCAGAGGGTCAGCCAGAAGGCCAGGACCAGCATCGACACGAAGACGTAGACCCAGGAGCCCAGCGCCAGCATCAGGCCGCCGATCGCCGGGGCGATCATCGGGACGATCAGGAAGACCATCATGGTGAGCGACATCACGCTCGCCATCTCGCGGCCGGCGAAGCGATCGCGCACGATCGCCACCGAGAGCACCCGGCCCCCGGCCGCGCCCATGCCCTGGATGATCCGCGCGGCCAGCAGCCAGCCGAAGCTCGGTGCCACCATGGCAAGGCCGCAGCCCACCACGTAGACGGCGAGGCTCGCCAGCAGGACCGGGCGGCGCCCCAGCGTGTCGGAGATCGGCCCGTAGACGATCTGCGCGAAGCCGAAGCCGATCATGTAGACGTAGACGAGCAGCTGCAGCCGGTTCGGGTCCGGCACGGCGAAGCGCGCCTCGATGGCCGGGAAGGCCGGCAGCAGGTTGTCGATGGAGATCGCCGTCACCGCCATCATCAGCGCGATGATGGCGACGAATTCGGCGAAGCCCGGCCCCGACCACGGGCGGGGGGGCCGGACGTCCTGGACCGGCGGCACCGGCCGGATCGCGATTGTCAAAGCGGGCTCTCGGGATGCGCGGGGACGGGCCGATCAGGGCTCGTCCTTCGCGGCACACTTATGACAACCGCGCCCGCCCGGCGCAGTTCAGGCCGGCAGCGGGCGCAGGGCCGGCGTCTGCGGCGCGCGCCCCACGAAGGACGCCATCAGCGCCGCGACGAGGCAGAGGAGACCCGCCGACACGAAGGCGCCGAGATAGGTGCCGGAATCGGTCCGGATCATGCCGGCGAGCCAGGCCGCGGAGGCGGCGCCGATCTGGTGGGCGGCCGCGATCCAGCCGAACATCAGCGCGGCATTCTCCTCGCCGAAGGACTTGCCGGCGAGCTGCACGGTGGGCGGCACCGTGGCGATCCAGTCGAGCCCGTAGAACACGGCGAACAGCGACAGGCCGTAGAAGCTGTAGTCGAAGGAATAGGGCAGGAAGATCAGCGAGAGGCCGCGCAGCCCGTAGTACCAGGCGAGGAGCTTGCGCGAGTCGAACCGGTCCGTGAGCCAGCCGGAGGCCGTCGTGCCGACGAGGTCGCAGATCCCCATCATGGCCAGCAGGCCCGCGGCCGTCACCTCGGCGATGCCGTGGTCGATGCAGGCGGGGATCAGATGGGTGCCGATCAGCCCGTTGGTGGAGGCGCCGCAGATGAAGAACGTCCCGGCCAGCAGCCAGAAATCCCGGGACCGGAGGCCCGTCCGCAGCCCGCGCAGGGCACGCCGAGCTGGATTCTCGGTGAGGATCGGGGTCGGCGTGACCGCCGCCTCCCCGTAGCGGGGCAGGCCGAGATCGGCCGGCCGGTCGCGCAGCAGCAGCGCGACGAGCGGGATCAGCGCCAGGGTCGCGGCGGCGACCACCAGGGACACCGAGCGCCAGCCCTGGCCGACCGCCAGGGACGCCAGCATCGGCAGGAAGACGAGCTGCCCGGTGGCGCTGCTGGCCGTCAGCATGCCGAGCACGAGGCCGCGCCGCTTGGCGAACCAGCGCCCGGCGACCGTGGCGCCGAGGACGTTGGCGACCATGCCCGAGCCCGAACCGACCACGATTCCCCAGAGCAGCACCATCTGCCACGGCGCGCTCATCAGGCTCGTGGCGGCGGTGCCGACCGCCAGGATCAGGAGGGCGCTGCAGACGGAGCGCCGCAGACCGAACCTCTCGATGATCGCCACCGCGAACGGACCGATCATCCCGTAAAGGAAGATGTTGAGCGCGATCCCCACGCCGATCGTCGCCGCCGTCCAGCCGAACTCCCGCTCCCACGGCACGATCAGCACGCTCGGCGTGGCCCGCACGCCCGCGCCCACGAGCAGCACCAGGAAGGTCACCGCCGCGACGGTCCAGGCGTAGTGCAGGCGCGGCTTTGGGCGCGTCTCGGTGAGGGCGGACATGAGCGGGCTCCGAAGTCGATCGGCTTGAGGCGGGGTGGTCAGGTCGCGGAAAGCAGGGCTTCCGAAAGGGCGGTCACGGTCCCGGCGGGGATCCGCGCGTTGATGCGGGCCTGCGCGTCCCGCCAGTAGGGCATCGCGCCCGCCACAGCATCGCGCCCGGCCTCGGTCAGCACGACCACCCGCTCGCGCGCATCCGCGGCGCCGGCCGCGATCTCCACGAGCCCGCGCCGCGCCAGCGGGTCGAGATTCCGCCCCATCGTGGTACGCTCCAGCGCTGCCTCGGCGGCGAGCCGCGTCACCGGCGTCGGTCCCAGCCGCTCCAGAAGCCGCAGGATCGCGAACTGCGTCACGCGCAATCCCGACGGGCGCAGCGCCGCGTCGTAGACGGTCGTCACCGCGCGGGTCGCACGCCGCAGCGCCGAGCACGTGCAGGGCTCAATCTGAGGATCATCGCTCACGATGCGTGTATATGCACGTTTTTGTCCGATCACAAGCCGACCCTGACGGTTTGCGCCGATCGACACGCGCTCGCCCGGAAACTGGCGGGGGGTGTCATCGACACGGGAAAGCACGCTGCTATCGCTAGGGCGAGTGACCCGGTTCGGGAGAAGCGCGATGACACTCGAGACCGCGACAGCGTTGTCTTCATCGGAGCAGAAAACGGCCCGCACCGGGCTGATTGAGGCGGCCGCCGACATCGTCACCGGACAGGGAGGATCGGGCGGATTCGTGCGCGACCTGTTCGGCCGCGTGACCCCGGAGGATCTGGCGCCCTACCCCGCCGGCGACCTCGCGGATCTCGCCGCCCGGGCCCGCGCGTTCCTGGCCGAGCCCCGGCGCCCCGATGATCCGGCGCGGATGCGTCTTGCGGATATCGACTTGGTGCGGGACGGCCGCCGACGCGAGATGACGATCCTCGAAGTCATCAACGACAACCGCCCATTCCTCCTCGATTCGACCCTGGCCGAACTCGCCGAGCAGGGTCTGGCCCCGCACCTCGTCGCTCACCCGATCCTCGGCGTCGAGCGCGATGCCGGCGGTGCCCTGATCCGCGTCGTCGGCGAGACGACGGCGGATGCCCAGGGGAGCCTCGCGCGCGAGAGCCTCATCCACATCCATCTCGACCGCCTCGACTCCGAATCCGGCGGGAAGCTGCTGGAGGCCCTCGGCCCGGTCTACCGGGATGTCGCGCTCGCGACCGCGGATCACGACGCCATGCTGGCGCGGCTCTCCGACCTCGCCGAAAGCCTGGGCCGGGCGCCGACGCCGCTACCGGAGGCCGAGACGCAGGAGGCGCGCGCCTTCCTCGAATGGCTGAAGGACGGCCAGTTCCTTCTGCTCGGGATGCAGCAGCACGGGATCGACGGCGAGGCCCATCCCCTGGTGGAAGGATCGAGCCTCGGTGTGCTGCGCGATCCCGGCGCCACGCCCCTGCGTCGCGGTCGGACGCCGGTCGATTACACGCCGGAGATCCTCGCCTTCCTGGCGGAGCCGCAGGCGCTCATCATCACCAAGGCGAGCGTGAAGTCCCGCGTCCACCGGTCCGCCTTCCTGGACTATGTCGGCGTCAAGCTGTTCTCGCAGGCGGGGAAGCTGTCGGGCGAGGTGCGGATCGTCGGTCTGTTCACGGCCGCCGCCTACACCAATTCCGCGCGGGAGGTGCCGGTGTTGCGCCGCAAGGTCGAGGCCGTGGTCCAGCGCGCGGGCCTCGACCCGACCAGCCATGCCGGTCGCAGCCTGCTGGCGGTGCTGGAGAGCTATCCGCGGGACGATCTCTTCCAGATCGATATCGAGCGGCTCTACCGCTTCACGCTGGCCATCGCCAACCTCGCCGATCGGCCCCGGATCCGCGTGCTGTCGCGCCCGGACCGGTTCGGCCGCTTCGTCTCGCTCCTCGTCTACGTGCCGAAGGACCGGTACGATTCGACGGTGCGCACCCGCATCGGCAGCTATCTCGCCGAGGCCTATGGCGGTCGGCTCAGCGCCGCTCAGCCCGACTATCCGGAGGGCCCGCTCGCCCGCATCCACTACATCGTCGGGCTGCCCGACGCGGGAACCGCCGAACAGGACCCCGCCGCCCTGGAGGCCGGGATCGCCGCGCTGGTCCGGACCTGGGGCGACGCCTTTCGGGCGGCCCTCGCCGAGGCCTATGGCGGTGACCGGTCACGCCCCCTCGCGGCCCGCTACGGCGAGGCATTCTCGGCAGCCTACCGGGACAATTTCCAGCCGGACGTCGCCGTGGCGGACGTCGCGGTCCTGGAGGAGCTGAGCGAGGCACAGCCGCGGGCCGTGCATCTCGGGCGCCGCGCCGGGGACTCAGAGGCGCAGCTTCGCCTGAAAGTGTTCTCGCGCGGCACCGCGATCGCCCTGTCCGATCGCGTGCCGGGGCTGGAGAATCTCGGCTTCCGGGTCATCAACGAGCGCACCTACCGCATCGTGCCGGCGGGCGCCGACGAGGCGGCCCGGATCTGGATGCACGACATGCTGATCGAGCGGGCCACGGGCGCGGCGATCGACCTGCCGGCCCTGGAAGGCCCGCTGGAAGCCGCGATGCTCGCCATCGCGGACGGGGCCGCGGAATCGGACGGGTACAACCGGCTCGTCCTGGAGGCCGCCCTCCCCTGGCGGGAGGCGGCGCTGCTGCGGGCCTTCGGGCGCTACCTGCGCCAGCTCCGAATCCGCTACGGGCAGGATTACCTCGCCGGGACCTTGAGCCGGCATGCCGGGATCGCCCAGGCGATCGTGAGCCTGTTCCGCGCGCGCTTCGACCCGGCCGCCGAGGGGGATCGCGCGGCGCGCGAGGCGGAGATCCGCGCCGACATCGAGACCGCCCTCGCTGAGGTCACCAGCCTCGACGACGACCGGATCCTGCGCCGCTTCGTCAACCTCGTGGAGGCGGCGGTGCGGACCAACTTCTTCCAGACAGGTCCGGACGGGACTCCGCGGGAGACGATCAGCTTCAAGTTCGCTTGCGCCCGCGTGTCCGGGATGCCGCTGCCGCGGCCCCTGTTCGAGATCTTCGTCTACGCGGCGCGGGTCGAGGGCGTGCACCTGCGGTTCGGCTACGTGGCACGCGGCGGCCTGCGCTGGTCCGACCGGCCGGAGGATTTCCGCACCGAGATCCTCGGCCTCGTGAAGGCCCAGCAGGTGAAGAACGCCGTGATCGTGCCGGTCGGGGCCAAGGGCGGCTTCTTCCCGAAACGCCTGCCGCCGGCCTCCGACCGCGCCGCCTGGATGCAGGAGGGGACCGAGAGCTACCGGATCTTCATCCGCACCCTGCTCGAACTCACCGACAACATCGTCGACAACGCGATCGTGCCGCCGCCCGACACGGTGCGGCACGATCCGGACGATGCCTATCTGGTGGTCGCCGCCGACAAGGGCACCGCCACCTTCTCGGACATTGCCAACGCCCTCTCGCTGGAGAAGGGCCACTGGCTCGGCGACGCCTTCGCGTCCGGCGGAAGCCAGGGCTACGACCACAAGGGCATGGGCATCACCGCCCGCGGCGCCTGGGAGGCGGTGCGCCGCCACTTCCGCGAGATCGACGTGGACGTGCAGACCGACCCGATCACCGTGGTCGGAGTCGGCGACATGTCGGGCGACGTGTTCGGCAACGGCATGCTGCTCTCGCAGAGCATCCGGCTGATCGCGGCCTTCGATCACCGGGACATCTTCCTCGATCCCGATCCGGATGCGGCGGCGAGCTTCGCCGAGCGGCGGCGCCTGTTCGATCTGGGGCGCTCGTCATGGGCGGATTACGACCGGAGCCTGATCTCGGAGGGCGGCGGCGTGTTCTCGCGCAGCCTGAAGACGGTGCCGCTCTCGGACCAGGTCCGCGCCGCGCTCGGCTTCGACCGCGCCGAGGCGACGCCGACCGAGTTGATGCAGGCGATCCTGAAGGCGCCCGCGGACCTGCTGTGGTTCGGCGGCATCGGCACCTATGTCCGCGCCACCTTGGAGACCGACGAGGAGGCGGGTGACCGGGCCAACGACGCCGTGCGGATCACCGGGCCGGAGCTGCGGGCCAAAGTCGTCGGAGAGGGCGCCAACCTCGGCCTGACCCAGCGCGGACGCATCGAGGCGGCCCGCGCAGGTGTCCGCCTGAACACCGACGCCATCGACAATTCCGCCGGTGTGAACACCTCGGACGTCGAGGTGAACATCAAGATCGCCCTGATGACGCCGGAGCGGGACGGGCGCCTCAGCTACACCGCGCGCAACGCGCTGCTGGCGGCCATGACCGACGAGGTCGGGCGCCTCGTCCTGCGCAACAACGAGTTGCAGACGCTCGCCCTCTCGCTCGCCCAGCGCGGCGGTCTCGGCGAGACCGGCTTCGCCATGCGAACCATGCAGGTGCTGGAGGCCGAGGGTCGCCTCGACCGCGCCGTGGAGTTTCTGCCCGACGATGCGGCGCTCAGCGAACGCATGCGCCGGGGCGAGGGACTGACCCGGCCGGAATACGCGGTGCTGCTCGCCTACGCGAAGCTGTGGCTGCACGACGCGATCCTGGACAGCGCCGTGCCGAGCGATCCATATTTCGATCGCGAGTTGCAGCGCTACTTCCCGAAGGCGCTGCGCGAGCAGTTCCCCGACGCCGTGAAGGGGCATCGGCTGCGCCGCGAGATCATCGCGACGGCGCTCGCCAACATCATCGTCAATCGCGGCGGCCCGTCGCTCGTCACTCGCCTCATCGACGGGACCGGCGCCGATGCCGCGAGCATCGCCAAGGCCTACGCGGTGACCCGCGACGCCTTCGGGCTGATGGAGCTGAACCTCGCCATCGACGGCCTCGCGGGCCGGATCTCCGGGCAGGGACAGCTCGGCCTCTACGCCGAGGTGCAGGATCTGCTCACGAATCGGATCGTCTGGTTCATCCGGAATCTCGACCTGAGCGGCGGCCTCGCCCCGGTGGTCGCGCGCTACCGCGAGAAGGTCGCGGCCGTGGAGGCGGCGCTGCCGAAAGTGCTCAGCGCCGAGGCGCTCGCGGCCATCGCGGCCCGCGAGGCGGAGCTCGCCGGCCTCGGCATGGCCCCGGCCCAGGCCCGGCGGCTCGCCTCGCTCTCCGCCCTGATCTCGGCGCCCGATATCGTCCGGGTCGCCCAGGCGAGCGGCCGACCCGTCGAGGAGGTCGCGGCCACGCATTTCGCGCTGGAGCACGCTTTCCGGTTGGACGATCTCGCCACGGCCGCCCGGACCGTCCCGGTGACCGACACGTTCGACCGGGTCGCCCTGGAACGGGCCGTGGCCGGCATCGCGGCGGCGCATCGCAAGCTGACCGCCGAGGTCGTGGCGGATCTGGGGGCCGGGCCGGATGCCGTGGAAGCCTGGGCGAAGGCGCGGGGTGCGCCGCTCGCGCGGATCCGCGAAGCCGTAGACGCCATCGGCGGGTCGGGCCTGACGGTCTCCAAGGCCACGGTGGCGGCGAGCCTGCTCGGCGATCTGGTGCGGACCGACTAGCCGCTCACGCCCCCGGCGCGGAGGCCGAGACCATCCCGCGTCCGCTCCGGGTGACGGCCGTGACGGCGAGGCCGAGGCCGATCAGCGAGACCGCGGCCGCGATCAGCGGCAGCTGACCGTAGCCCGCCCCGAAGGTCAGGGCCGTGCCGCCGATCCAGGCCCCCGTGGCGTTGCCGAGATTGAACGCGCCCTGGTTCAGGGTCGAGGCGAGATTCGGCGCGTCGCTCGCGGCCTCGACCACCCAGATCTGCAGCGGCGAGACCAGCGCGAAGACCAGCGCCGACCACAGGACCAGCACGGCCAGGGTCATGCCGGGATGGCGGGCGACCGCGGCCAGGAGGAGCAGCGCCGCCACGATCCCCAGAAAGCTGCCGATGATCGTCGCCATCGGGCCTCGGTCGGCGAGCAGGCCCCCCGCGAGATTGCCGATGGTGAGGCCCATGCCGGCGGCGAACAGCACGCCGGTGACGCCTTGCGGCGAGTAGCCGGTCACGTCGGTCAGCAGCGGGGTGATGTAGGTGAAGACCGTGAAGAAGCTCACGGACGAGAGGGTCGAGATCAGCATCGGCCGGAGCACCGGCCAGCGGCCGAGCGCCCGGAACTCGCTGACCAGCCGCCCGCGCGTGCCCGGCAGGCCGGCCGGCACGCAGAGCTGGATCGCGAGGCCGGCGGCGAGCCCGATCGCCACCACCGCCCAGAAGGTCGCGCGCCTGTCTCTTATACACATCTGACGCTGCCGACGAAGAGGATAGTG
>CAXDNE010000040.1:0-34670 GCA_963990595.1 uncultured Methylobacterium sp. | reverse complement strand
TCATGGCTCCAGTCTCTCAAGAGTTGGAGCCTCCGGGAAACCCGGGGCGGTTCACCAGCGCGTCGTGATCGTCGGCTCATTTATCAGCTCGGAGGTGGCGTCGATGCGCGAGGCCGCTCTCGGATGGCTGCTCGATCCAAGCCCGTCCGTGGTCAAGCAGGTGGCGCAGAGCCTCGTAACGGCCGCGAAAAATGGGAGCCTGTCCGCTGAAAGCGCGGAGCGCATCGTCCTGATGCGCCCGTGGCTGGAGGAGGACGTGCAATCGATCCTCGACACGGCCGTTCGTGCCTGCCGGCAGCGGGGCATGCAACCGGCAACCAAGCCGGCGGTTCAGATCGCAGCGGTCATGGCATCAGGGTGCGACGGCGCAGGTGCGCAGAGTGCTTTTGTGATCCTCAAACGTGGGCGCAAGCTGGCTCTGGCCGCGCTCCTGGTAAAACACGGCTTCGGGGTGCGGGATGCTTGGCTCCGCGAGGATCTCAGCCGGCGGGAGATCGACGAGCTGCTCGCCGAAATCGGGGGGCAAACCGACTCGTTCGATGCCTCGCCTGAGATCGTGCAAGCGATCATCGCCCACCACCTCGCGGACAATCTCGACCGGCATGAGCCGCCGCCGTTCGGCTTGGTTCAGTTTCTCGAGGCCGTGAGCCCCGCTCAGGTTCAGCCCCACCGGGTGAACACCGAATCGCTCATCGCGCAGCTTCTCGACGGTGTGCCGCCCGAGCGGCAATCAGGAAAGGCCATCGCGGCTGCGCTCGCCGACTCAAGGCTCTGGCCAAGAGAGTACGCATTTCTTCAATCTTGGTTTGAGCAGGGCGAGGCGACGTCAGCTATCGCCAGCGCGGCCGGGACCAAGAAGCAACGAGAGGAAGCCGTGCTCCGCGACATACTCCCTACGCGGCGGGCGCGGTGGGCTGAACTTCTGGCATGGACCGCGAAAGCGGCAGAGGATGAGGTCGAAGGTGAGGAGTGCATCGACTTTGCCCTTGTCGCCCGTGAGCTTCTCGGTGGTCGTCCCCTCGCTGAGATCCCGCTTGCAGCTTGGATCGCGAAGCACACGGCCGCGTCGTTGACGCGGCGATAGCCGTTCCTTCTACTGGCCGCATCAAGGTGATACCCGTCCGCGCCATTGGGAGGACGAGGCGATGCTGGTGTGGCACAACGATCTCTACGATCTGGCCGACTACGCAAGGATGTTCACGGCGCGCGCGGCGACCAGCGCCACGGTCAGCAGTGAGATCAGAGCCTCTGCCATCATCAGCAGTTTGGCACGCGGCGTCAGCGGCAGCGTATCGGTAGGCGAGAATGCGGTAGCGTTGGTGAAGGCCAGGAACAGGTAATCCACGAAGCCCGGCACGAACGGTGCCTGCGCCTCCGCCGACCCAAGGGTCATCTGCGGGAACAGGAAATCCGGATCCCGTGCGCTCGGATGGCCCCGCAGTGCCGCGCCGCCGCGATCCGTCGTCCAGAACCACAGCGCGAAGATGATGACGTTGGTGCCCCAGATGTTGAGGGCGTCGATGAGCAGGGTCGGTTCGCTTCCGGCTTTGCCCTTGAAGAGCGCGTGCACGAGAGCCGCCAGGGCGGCGGTGTTGGCTACCGTGACGAGTGCGGTCAGGATCGTAGCCATGCGGCGGATCCGGCGGTGATGGTGCCGTACATTGGCCCAATGGTCATCCGTCGTGGCGTGCCGCGCGCGACCTTGGATCCAAGCCGTGGCGGCCGAGAGTGGCACCAGCAGCGCGAGTTCGAGCGCCGGGGCGAGCCAGCGCGGTCCGAGCGAGAAATCGTTGACGACAAGAAGTTGCAGGCCAGCCACGCAGGCGATGGCGCTTCGGGCCAACCAGAAGTCCAGGGCGCTGGTCCGAACACGATCAGGGTGCGGCAGCCTCACCATCGACGATGTCACCTGACGAGCTGTACCGTTGACGCGAGCGCCCCCTAACGCTTCTTGCCTAACTCGGCCGCGATGTCCTTCGTCATTCGGCCAACCTTCCGATGCGCTGCCGTAAGCTGGTCCTGCGTGACGCCCCAGCGCTTCATCCAGAACTCGACAGCCTTGCGTTCCGACAGATCGAGTCGGTCCTTATCGATGAAGCCACGCTTGTCCTTGAGGCCGGCCATGGGAAATCCTGTTGGGTTGGTGACTTACGGTACGAGAAGAAACTCGCGACGGACCCAGAATGTCTGGTCATCGTGAACCATGAACATCCATGACGAGATCTTGGCAGCCTACGACCGCGACGCGGCCGCCCTCGCGGTGCGCTACGAGAGCCTGTCCGCCGAGGTGCTGTGGGCGCGCGTGCGTGATCTGATCCCGGTCGGCCCCGGACGCCTCGCCCTCGACGTTGGCGCGGGCTCAGGCCGCGATGCAGCGTGGTTAGCCGCTCAGGGCTATGAGGTCGTGGCTGCAGAACCCGCAAATGGGATGCGAACCGAAGGCATCCGGCGCCATCCTGGCCTGCGCTGGATCGATGACCGCCTGCCCACCCTCGCCGCGATCCATCGCCTTGGCCTAAGCTATGACCTCCTGCTGCTCTCGGCCGTGTGGATGCACCTGCCGCCGCCCGAACGCCCACGCGCCTTTCGCAAGATGGCCACGCTGCTCAAGCCCGGCGGCGTCCTTGTCCTGACGTTGCGCGATGGCCCCAGCGAACCGGGGCGCGCGATGCACCCGACCACTCTCGGGGAGATCGAGGCTCTCGCGCGTGAGCACGGCCTCGCTGTCCTACGGGTCCTCGACGAAACCGACTCCCTCGGCCGGTCCGACGTCGCATGGACCACTGTAGTGCTCCGCCTACCCGACGATGGCAGCCTCGGCCTGCCGCTGGTTCGCGGAATCGTGCTCAACGACGACAAGTCCTCGACCTACAAGCTCGGGCTGCTACGCGCGGTCGCGAAGATCGCCGACACTGCATCCTCGCTCGCAGCGCCAGCAACGGACGGAACCGACCGGGTCCTTGTTCCGATGGGCGCTGTCGCACTGAACTGGCTGCGCGCCTACCTACCGCTCGTTGCCGCAGGTCTCCCACAAGCGCCCGGCAACGCTGGGCCGGACGGCCTCGGCTTTGCCAAGGTTGGCTTCCACGCGCTCCTGTCCCTTGGGGTGACGGCGGGAGACCTACGCATCGGGATGCGATTTGCAGGCCCACGCGCGGACGCACTCGTTGCCGCGCTCGGTGAGGCGCGCCGGACCATCCTCGCAATGCCGGCCCGCTACACGACCTACCCGAACGCAGGTGTGCCTGTCTTCGAGGGAGTAGGCCGACCAGTGCGGGTGTCCGGCCCCGTGACGCTCACGCCGGATGTCCTGTCGGCCTGGGGCTACCTGTCGGTACCAGGGCCGCTGTGGCGCACTCTATTGCGGCTCGGCGCCTGGATCGAGCCCGTGCTCGTTGCAGAGTGGGCGCGGCTGATTCGCGGCTATGCCGCGCGTATGGGCCGGGCAAGCACCCCAGGGGAGGTCGAGGCGCACCTCGTCTGGCAGGAGCCGGCGCGCGACACCGCTCTGGCACGCCTCGTCGCGGCAAGGCTCGCAGAGGCGGGAACGCCGCCGATCTGCGTCTGGTCCAATGCGCCGCTGCGTCTCGACACGCTCGACATTGACCATGCGCTGCCATGGTCGGCGTGGCCGTGCGGTGACCTATGGAACCTGTTTCCGGCCTCACGCCGGGTCAACCAGCACGAGAAACGCGACCGGCTACCCTCGGCGTCGGCGCTGGCGCAAGCGCGCGAGCCGATCCTGACGTGGTGGCGCGCGGCTTGGGACGCCGACGCGGCGCTGGCCGACCGGTTCTGGGCCGAGGCTCGGGCCACGCTGCCGATTGCGGCCGACTCCTCGTATGAAGCCGCGTTCGCCGGTCTGGAATGGCGTCGCCTGCGCGTCAGTCAGGATCAGCAGCCGCCGGAGTGGGCAGGCCGCACCACCGCTGTTCTGTGACGCATTGCGGCCTAGTCACTGCCGGCCTTTTGCGAACGCCGTTTACTGCTTGGGTTTGCCCCGGCCTCAGGCGTCGGGGCCGGGCGTCCGCCATCGCGCGGAACGAGCCGGTACAAGCCCCTTCAGTATGTGGAAGCCGGCCTTTCGCAGGACCTTGCCTGATGAACGGTTTGGCCGTGGTAGCTATGTGGTAGCTAGGGCACCAGAGCGGTGGTTGGCCAATCAGCTAAGTGTCTGATTTGTTTGGTGGGCGCACTAGGGTTCGAACCTAGGACCCGCTGATTAAGAGTCAGCTGCTCTACCAACTGAGCTATGCGCCCGATCACTTCCGCGATCGCCCGGCGGCCACCAAGTCCGCTGGGGTGGCGGGCTGATACCAACGCGGCCGGTGGCTGTCCACCCCCCGGCCGCGTTTTTTCTCATTCGGCGGCAGTATGCTGAGCGTGGACGCGCACGGCGTGGGCCGCGAGCTTGTTCAGCGCCGACAGATACGCCTTCGCGGACGCCACCAGGGTGTCCGGGTCGGCGCCGCGGGCGGTGACGCTGCGGTCGCCGTCGCGCAGACGCACCGAAACCTCCGCCTGCGCGTCCGTGCCACCCGTGACCGCGTGCACCTGATAGAGTTCGAGCTGCGCCTGATGCGGCACCAGCGCCGAGATCGCGTTGAACACCGCGTCCACCGGGCCGTTGCCATCCGCCTCCTCGATCCGCGTGCCGGTCTCGTCGGCGATCCGCAGGGTCGCGCGTTGCGGGCCGCGGGTGCCGGCGATCACCGACAGGGAGACCAGCCGGATCCGGTCATGGGCCGTGGCGAGGTTCTCGTCGACCAGCGCCTCGATATCCTCGTCGTAGACGTGCTTCTTGCGGTCGGCGAGCGCCTTGAAGCGCTCGAAGGCATCCTGGAACTGGTTGTCGGACAGGTGCAGCCCGAGATCCTCGAGCTTGGACCGGAACGCCGCCCGCCCCGAGTGCTTGCCCATCACCAGGGAGGTCTTCGTCAGGCCGACCGAGGCCGGGGTCATGATCTCGTAGGTCTCGGCATTCTTGAGCATGCCGTCCTGATGGATGCCGCTCTCATGCGCGAAGGCGTTGCGGCCGACGATCGCCTTGTTGAACTGCACCGGGAAGTTCGTGGCGTGGCTCACGAGCTTCGAGGCGCGCGTCAGCATCGTCGATTCCACCCCGGTCTCGTAGGGGAGCACGTCGGCGCGGGTGCGCAGCGCCATGACGATCTCTTCGAGCGCGGCATTGCCGGCCCGCTCGCCGATGCCGTTAATGGTGCACTCGACCTGCCGGGCGCCCCCCTCAATCCCGGCCAGCGAGTTGGCGATCGCCAGGCCCAGATCGTTGTGGCAGTGGACCGAGAACACCGCCTTGTCGGCATTCGGCACCCGCTCGCGCACGCTCGCGAACATGTCGCGATACTCGGAGGGCGTGGCGTAGCCCACCGTGTCGGGCAGGTTGATGGTGGTGGCGCCGGCCTTGATCGCGGCCTCGACGCAGCGGCACAGGTAGTCGAGCGGCGTGCGGGTCGCGTCCATGGCCGACCATTCCACGTCCTCGACGAGGTCACGGGCCTGCGCCACGGTCTTCAGGATGATCTCGACGACCTCATCCTGGCTCTTGCGCATCTGGTGCGCGAGGTGGATCGGCGAGGTCGACACGAAGGTGTGGATCCGCGCGCGCTTCGCGTGCCGCACCGCCTCGCCGGCCCGCGCGATATCGGCCGGGATCGCGCGGGCGAGCCCCGCGATCGTGGCCCTCTTGGTGCGCCGGGCGATCTCCGACACCGCCTCGAAGTCGCCGTTGGAGGCGATCGGGAAGCCCGCCTCGATGATGTCGACGCCCATGGTATCGAGAAGTTCGGCCACGGCGAGCTTCTCGTCGAACGTCATGGTGGCGCCGGGACACTGCTCGCCATCGCGGAGCGTGGTGTCGAAGATGAGGATGCGGTCGCGGGCGGCGGACTTGGAATGCGTGCTGCTGGTCGTCGTCATGGCTGTACCCTGTCGCGGGCCGCCCGGCTGAAACGCGCGGCGCGGCGAGATGCCCCCTGGGGGCTGAATTCGCGAATGGAAGATATCCCCTGAAGGCCCAGGCGCGCGCCCGGACGGCCCTCAGGGGCGGGTAAGCAGAAGCGCGAGGGGAAGGCCGGCAAGGCGCGCACGCGACCGCGGCGCCGGACAAGCGGCGCGGGCGGTCTCGGTCGCTGAGCCGGCTCTGGCCAAGGCTCGTCTCTCCTGTCGGCTACCCGGGCCGGTCTCTCACCTGGCACGGTGCTGCCCGTAGGTAGCCCCGTAACCTCCGGAACACAAGCGAGACCGCCGCGCACCGGCCTCGACATCCAGGCGGATCATCCGCCGTCAAGGTCACCGCAAAGGCGCCCGTCCGCCGGCGGCGCCAGATCGCCGGAGCCCGCGGGGTCGTCGGAACCGGGCGATGCCCGCGTCGTGCCACGCCGCGTCCCCAGGGCACGCGCCGGATCGACCCGATCGCGGGTGCGCGGCGCCGGTGGCTTCTTCCGACATCGCCATCGGCCGCGTCGCGCCGCTCCGGGGCCGCGCGGCAGGGCGCTCGCCCGGTCCTGTATCCGGCGCGAATGCCTTGCCAATGGCGGTCCGCCCTCGATAAAGCCCGCCGGCATATCGAGAGAACGCGCGAGACCGTCATGGCCAGCTACAAGCTCCTGCTCCTCCCCGGCGACGGGATCGGCCCTGAGGTCGCGGGCGGCATGCAGGTCGTGCTCGGCGCCCTCAAGGAGACCGGCCTCGCCCAGTTCGAGACCGAGACCGACCTCGTCGGCGGCGCCGCCCTCGACGCGCACGGCACCCCGCTGGCCGACGAGACCCTGGAACGCGCGAAGGCCGCGGACGCGATCCTTCTGGGGGCGGTCGGCGGCCCGAAATGGGCCGGCGTCGCCTACGAACAGCGTCCCGAGGCCGGCTTGCTGCGGCTGCGCAAGGAACTCGACCTCTTCGCCAATCTGCGCCCGGCGATCTGCTATCCGGCGCTCGCCGACGCCTCGGCGCTGAAGCGCGAGCTGGTCGAGGGCCTCGACATCATGATCGTCCGCGAATTGACGGGCGGCGTGTATTTCGGCGAGCCGAAGGAGATCACCACGCTCCCGGACGGCTCGAAGCGGGCGGTCGACACGCAGGTCTACACCACTGGGGAGATCGAGCGGATCGCCCATGTGGCCTTTGATCTGGCCGGCAAGCGTTCCGGACGAGTCGCCTCGGCCGAGAAGCACAACGTGATGAAGTCGGGCGTCCTGTGGAAGGAGGTCGTCACCAAGGTGCACGCTGAGCATTACGGCCACCTCCAGCTCGAGCACATCCTGGCCGATAACTGCGCCATGCAGCTGGTGCGGCGGCCCAAGCAGTTCGACGTGCTGGTGACCGACAACCTGTTCGGCGACGTGCTGTCGGATATCGCCGCGATGCTGACGGGATCGCTTGGCATGCTGCCTTCCGCGTCGCTGGGTGCCGTCGACGCGAGCGGCCTGCGGCGCGCCCTCTACGAGCCGGTCCACGGCTCGGCGCCCGATATCGCCGGCCAGGATCGGGCCAACCCGATCGCCATGATCGGTTCGCTCGCCATGTGCCTGCGCTATTCCTTCGGCCTCGGTGAGGCCGCCGACGCCCTGGACGGCGCCATCACCGATGCCCTCGCGGGCGGGGCGCGCACGGCCGACATCGCCGGCGCGGGCGCGAACCCGATGGGCACGCGCGCCATGGCGTCGGCGGTGGCCGACGCGCTCCGGACCCGCGTCGGCTGAGCTGGATCGCCGGCGTAGCAGCGGGGGCGGTCCCCAGCCGCGTGTTTCGACGCATGGCGGACGGGTCCGACCTTCGCTATGACGCGACCATCGAGGAACAGGAGCGTCATGAAGTCCGGGGACGAGGCGTCTGAGCGCGCGAGCGCGGATTTCGGCTTCGAGCGCGTGGCGCTCGACGAGAAGCAGGGGCGCGTCGACAGCGTCTTTCACTCGGTCGCCCGCCGCTACGACATCATGAACGACCTGATGTCGGCGGGCCTGCACCGGGCCTGGAAGGCGCAGCTCGTCTCCATGCTGCGGCCTCCGCAGGGCCGGGCGTTCGCCCATCTCGACGTGGCGGGCGGGACCGGCGACGTGGCCTTTCGTGTGCTCGCCGCCGGCGGGCCGCGGACCCGGGTGACCGTGCTCGACATCAATGAATCGATGCTGCGCGTGGGGGCCGAGCGCGCGCGCGAGCGGCGGATCGACGAAGCCGGTGATCGCATCGCGTTCGTCACCGGGAATGCCGAGGCCCTGCCTCTGCCGGACGCGGCCTTCGACGCCTACACGATCGCCTTCGGCATCCGGAACGTCCCGCGGATCGAGGTCGCCCTCGCCGAGGCGCGGCGGGTCCTGAAGCCCGGCGGGCGCTTCCTGTGCCTCGAATTCTCCGCCGTCGACATCCCTCTGCTCGACAGGATCTACGACGCCTATTCGTTCAACGTAATCCCGCGGATCGGCGCCCGCGTGGCGGGTGATGCCGAGTCCTACCGCTATCTGGTCGAGTCGATTCGGAAGTTCCCGACACGCGGCGCCTTCGCCGGGATGATCGAGCGCGCCGGCTTCCGCCACGTCACCGACCGGCCGCTGTCGGGGGGAATCGTGGCGATCCATTCCGGCTGGAAAGTCACTTGATCGCCGCCGCGCGCGACGGGGTCCTGAGCAGGTGATCAGCGCCGCCATCAACCTCTTCCGCGGTGCGCGGGTCGGCTTCGTGCTGGCGCGCGAAGGGGCCCTCGCCCTAGTGGATCCGTCGGAACTGCCCGCGCATCTGCGCCTCGCTCTGAGACTCGGGCGCTCCCTGGAGCGGCCGGGTCTCGGCGAAGGCGCCGCCCGGCTGTCGACGGCGATGACGCGCCTCGGCCCGTCCTACGTGAAGTTCGGTCAGTTCCTGGCGACGCGGCCCGACATCGTCGGCATGCGGGCGGCTTTCGATCTTGAGAAGCTGCAGGACCGGGTCCCCCCCTTCCCGCAGGAGACCGCCCTGCGCGTGGTCGAGGCGGCGCTCGGCAAGCCGGTCCACGCGCTGTTCCTGTCCTTCAGCGAGCCCATCGCGGCAGCCTCGATCGCGCAGGTCCACAAGGCCGTGGTGCAGGACGCCGACGGCACGCAGCGCGCGCTGGCCGTGAAGGTGATGCGTCCCGGGGTCCGGGAGCGCTTCATGCGCGACCTCGAGGTCATGCGCTTCATGGCCCGGGTGGTGCACGCGCTCTCCCCGCAGGCGGAGCGGCTGCGCCCGCGCGAGGTCGTGGAGATCCTCGCCCGCTCCGTGCTGATGGAGATGGATTTCCGCCTGGAGGCGGCGGCGGCCTCCGAACTCGCCGAGAACACCAGGGATGACCCGGACTTCCGCGTCCCGAAACCCGAATGGGAGCTGACCGCCCGCGAGGTGCTCTCCGCGGAGTGGATCGAGGGGACCCGCCTGCACAGCGCGACCGAGCTCGCCGCCAAGGGGCACGACCCGCAGGCGATCGGGCGGACCGTGATCCAGAGCTTCCTGCGCCAAGCGATCCGGGACGGGTTCTTCCACGCCGACATGCATCAGGGGAATCTGCTGGTCGACGCCGAGGGCCGGCTGGTGGCGGTGGATTTCGGCATCATGGGCCGGCTCGGCCCGAACGAGCGCCGGTTCCTGGCCGAGATCCTGCTCGGCTTCATCCTGCGCGATTATCGCCGGGTGGCGAAGGTCCATTTCGAGGCGGGCTATGTTCCGGCTCACCACTCCGTCGAGGATTTCGCGCAGGCGATCCGGGCGATCGGCGAGCCGATCCATCAGCGCCGGGCCGACGAGATCTCGATGGCGAAGGTGCTGACGCTGCTCTTCGACATCACCGCCCTGTTCGACATGAGCACCCGGACCGAGCTGGTCATGCTCCAGAAGACCATGGTGGTGGTCGAGGGTGTCGCCCGGTCGCTCGATCCGCGGCTCGACATGTGGACGACCGCCGAGCCGGTGGTGCGCTCCTGGATCGCCCGCAACATGGGCCCGGTGGGCCGTGCCCAGAGCGGCCTGGAGGCGTTACGGGTGGCCTCGGACGTGATCGGCGACATCCCCGACCTCGCCATGCGGATGAAGCGGGTGCTGATCCGCCTCGACGAGACCGGCACGGGCGACGCGCGGCGCCTGGAGCGCTTCGCCCGCAACGAGCGGTACCGTGCGATCTGGTCGACCCTGGCGCTCTGGGGCATCGCGATCGGCGCGCTGGTGCTGGCGTTCCGGGGCCTGTGAGGCCCGGCCGCCGGCCTGGCCACCGTCAGCCCAGGTCGGCCTGCCCGGGCATCAGCGCGCGCAGCTCGCGCGCGAGTTCGCCGAGCCCGGTCGTGCCCTTGGCCAGCACCCGGTCGGCCCGCCCGGCGAGCCGCCGCCGATCGTCCACTGTGATGTCCTTGGCGGTGAGCACCACCACCGGTACGTGGCGCCAATCCGCCCGGTTCCGGAGCGTCCGCAGGAAGGCGAAGCCGTCCATCTCCGGCATCATGAGGTCGAGGAGGATCAGGCACGGCCGTTCGGGGACCATCGCCTCCAGGGCACGCACGCCGTTCTCGGCCTCGATCACCGGGAATCCCTCGCGCCGCAGATAGGCGCAGACATGCGCGCGCACATCCGCCTCGTCGTCCACCACGAGGATCGGCCCCTCGACCGTGGCCGGCCTGAAGCGGTCGACGATCTGGCGCAGGCTCCCCCAGTCGATCGGCTTCTGCAGGTAGTCGGTGGCGCCGAGCGAGAAGGCGAGGTTCTGCTCGTCCAGGATCGTCACCATCACGATCGGCGTGGCGCCGATCTCGGCGTCGGCCCGAAGCGCGCGCAGGACCGCCCAGCCGTCCATGTGCGGCAAGGTCACGTCGAGGAGAATGGCTCGCGGACGCAGGCTCCGGGCCAGTTCGAGCCCGCGGCGTCCATCCTCGGCCACCGCCACCGCGAAGCCTTCGCGCTCCAGGAAGCGGGCGAGCAGGTCCCGGGTCGCCGCATCGTCGTCGACAACCAGAATGGTGTTCGCGTCGCCCGCTTCCTCTCCGGAATCCTCCGCCGGCTCGGCCTCTGAGCCGCTGAACCGGACCGGCACGACCAGCGTGAAGGTCGTGCCCTCCCCTTCGCGGCTCTCGACGGCGATCGAACCGCCGAGCATCTCGGCGAAGGCCCGGGTGATCGCGAGGCCGAGCCCCGTCCCGCCGAAGCGGCGCGTCGTCGAGGCGTCGGCCTGGGTGAAGCGCTCGAACAGCCTGCTGAGCTGCTCCTGCGTCATGCCGATGCCGGTATCAGCGACAGCGAATCGCAGGGTGCCGTCGGCACGGGTGACGGTCAGGGCGATCCGGCCCCGCTCGGTGAATTTCGCGGCATTGCTCAGCAGGTTGATCAGGCACTGGCGCAGCTTCGTCACGTCGGTATGGGCCGTGCCCAGACCCTCCGCGAGGATGAGCGACAGGGTGTTGCCCTTCTTGGCGATCAGGCCCTCGACGGTGGTGGCCACGTCCTGCACCACGGCCGCGACATTGAAATCCTCGGCGTAGATCTCGACCCGGTCAGCCTCGATCTTCGAGATGTCGAGCACGTCGTTGATCAGGCCGAGCAGGTGGCGCGCATTGGCCTCGATCTTCTTCATGTCGGCGATGAGGTCGAGCGCGCCGAGATCCTCCAGCTCCTCCTGCACCATCTCGGAATAGCCGATCACCGCCGAGAGCGGCGTGCGCAATTCGTGGCTCATGTTGGCCAGGAACTGGCTCTTGGCGGCGTTGGCCGCCTCGGCGGCCGCGCGTGCGGCCTCGATCGCCGCTTCGGCCTCCTTGCGCTCGGTGATGTCGGTATGGGTGCCGACCCACTCGCGCAGGGTGCCGTCGGGTTCGAGGATCGGAACGGCGCGCACGCTCATGTGCCGGTAGGTGCCCGATGCGGCGCGGATCCGGTGCTCGGTGGCGTAGGGCTGCAAGGTCGCCAAAGCCTCCGACCAGGCCGCCCGGGTCCGGTCGCGGTCCTCGGGATGGACCGCGTCCAGGAATCCCAGGCCCGCATAGGCCGACTCGTCCTGGCCGGTGAAGCGGCTCCAGGCGATCTGCCGGCGCTGGAGGCTGCCCTCCGGATTGGCGGTCCAGACGATCGCCGCGCTGGCCTCGATCAGCGAGCGGAAGCGCTCCTCGCTGCGGCGGAGCCGGGTTTCCGCCAGATGGCGGATCGTCTCGTCGACCACCACGAGGCCGACGCCCTCGACCGCCGGACCCTCCGCGGCGGCGCGGAGCGGGTAGAAGCTCATCGAGAACTGGCGCACGCCCCCCGGGGCCGAGGGGGCCGGGACCGCCACCGGGACATCGGGCGAGACGAGACCCTCGTGGAGCGCGGCGGCGAGCTTGGGCGCCAATTCCTCCTGCAGGGTCGGCAGGATCGCCCAGATCGGCGCGCCGAGATCGGCCCCGAACCCCCGCTCGCTCATCGTGGCGAGCGACCGGTTCATGTGCCGGATCTTCAGGTCGCGGTCGAGAAAGCCGAGGCCGACCGGGGCGTTGGCCAGCACCCCGTCGAGCAGCCGCGACATGCGCAGGGATTCCTGGCGCCGTACCAGGGCGAGGCGCGCGAGGAGGACGATGGCGCCCAGCGCGGCCGCCGCGGAGAGCAGGAACAGCGCCAGCCCGCGCCGGTGCGCCCGGGTCTGGATCGTCGCGAGGTCCCGCGCGGCAGCGTCCTGGCGCGCGGCGGCCTCGGCGCGGATCGCGTCCATCAGGCGCTTGCCCTCGCCGGTCCGGACCAAGTCGGTCGCCGCGTCGAAACCCTGTTCGCGGCGCGCCGCGATCACGCGCGTCGCGACGTCACGCTTCTGCGCGATCAGACCTGCGAGCGACGGGCCGCCGGCGCGGACGGGTTCCTGCGCGGCCGAGCCGAGGCTCGACAGTTCGGTCTCGATCCTGGCCAAGGCGGCCGTGTACGGCGTCAGATAATCCTCGCTTCCCACCAGCACGAACCCGCGCTCGCCGGTCTCGAGATCCTTCACCTCGGAGATCAGGCGCTCCACGCCCGCGATGGTGGCGTTCGTCCGCGCGGTGGCGTTGCGGTCGGCCTCGCCGGTCAGGTAGTTCGCCGTGCCGGCCGCCAGGGCCACCACGAGGAGGATGAAGGCGGCGGGCGAGCCCAGGAGCGGACCCAGCGGGCCGGAGCCGCGCCAGTTCCGCCGGCGCAGGCCGAAGATCGAGCCGGCGGCCGGCCGGGCGCTCACGTCTCCACCAGCCCGGTGCTGGCACCCGAGGCTTCGGAATCGGGCCGACCGTGCGGCAGAGCGAGATATTCCCGCGAGCGCATCTCGATGAGGCGCGAGACGGTGCGGTCGAACTCGAACGCCTCGCGTCCGGTCTCGGCGTCGTAGAGGTCCTGCGCCTCGGCGGCCGCGGAGGCTACGAGCTTCACGCGGCGGTCATAGAGCGTGTCGATCAGCGTGATGAAGCGCTTGGCCTCGTTCCGCTCCGCCTCGCGCATCACCGGGATCCCGTCGAGGATCACCGTGTGGAAGGCGCGCGCCAGCGCCATGTAGTCCGAGGCGCCGAGGGGCTTGCGGCAGAGATCGTCGAAGCCGAAGCGGGCGACCCCGCTCGCCGCTTCGGGGATCTCGACCTCCCGTCCGTGAACCTTGACCGTCGCCGGCCGGCCCCGCGCCTGTCCGGTCAATCCCTTGAAGGCCGCATCGAGCGCCGCCCGCGCGGCCTCGTCGGCGGGCACGTGGTAGACCGCGGCGCCGCCGAGCTTCTCCAGGCGGAAGTCGGTGCGCGAATCCAGACGGACCACGTCGACCCGCTCCTTCAGCGTGGCGACGAAGGGCAGGAACAGCGCCCGGTTCAGCCCGCCCTCGTACAGCCGGTCCGGCTCGACATTGGAGGTCGCCACGACGGTGACCCCGCGCCGGAACAGGTGGCCGAACAGGCGGCCCAGGATCATCGCGTCGGCGATGTCGGTGACCGTGAATTCGTCGAAGCACAGCAGGGTCGCCTCGTCGGCGAGCTGATCGGCGACCGGACCGATGGGATCGTCGCCCTTCACGGTGCCCGCCTTGAGCGCTTGGCGGTAGGCGTGGATCCGCTCGTGGGCGTCGGCCAGGAAGCCGTGGAAGTGGACCCGGCGCTTCGGCTCCGGCGCCGCCTCGTGGAACAGGTCCATCAGCATGGTCTTGCCGCGGCCGACCGAGCCCCAGACGTAGAGGCCCTTCACCGGCTCGGCCTCGTCCTTGCGCCGGAACAGCCAGCCCAGCGCGCTGGTCTTGCTGGCGCGCCGTTGACGCTGGAGTTCGTTGATCAGGCGGTCGAGGGCGCGCACTAGGCGCGCCTGCGCCGGATCGCGCTCGATGGTGCCGGTGTTGACGAGCGCCTCGTAGCGCTCGTGGACGGGTCCCGGTGAGACGGCACTGGCGCGCGCCTCCGGAGACGGGGCGTGTTGCTTGCCAGATCTGTCGCTCACGCCGCCGGTCCCTCGCAACTCGCCGCGGCGCCGAAGGGCACCCCGCGCCCGCGTTGCCGTTCAACGATCCGGGCCGCTCCCTGTGACGTGCAAGCTCAACATGAATCAAGCCCGCCGCCGAACAGGTGCGGGCGAACCGTCCCATCAGGGGCGCGCATGGCAGCCGCGCGAAACGACCTTTCGCGCTCCTGCTGTATTGCACAAACGGGACCGAGATGCGAGATCAGGCCCGTCTCTGGGGAGGAACGTCCGGATCAATCTGCGCGCCTGCGCGCCACAGACCGGAGACCCATCATGGCCGCTGAAGCACGTCAGGTGCCGGCCCACACCATCCGCCGCCTCTGGCCCGCCGACCGCCACGCGGTCCTCGACTACTTCCTGCGCCTGGACCCCGAGACCCGGGCGAGCCGCTTCATGGGCAATGTCAGCGAGGCTGGCGTGCGGGCCTATGCCGCGCAGGCGGTGCGTGCCGAGGGCGTCATCTACGGGGCCTACGTGGACGGCGCGCTGCGCGGTCTCGGCGAGCTTCGGCCCATGGGCCCGACCCCGTCCCGTTACCGCCTGGGTCCACAGGCCGAGGCGGCCTTCGCGGTAGAGCGGACCTTCCGGCGGCGCGGCATCGGCGCGGCTCTGTTCGCGCGGATCGCACGGTCGGCGCGCCATCGCGGCGTCGTCGATCTGCACGTGCGCTGCTTGTCGGGCAACGGGCCGATGTTGCGGCTCGCGGCGCGGCACGGGGCGGCGCTCCAGCACGAAGGGACCGAGATCGATGGCGCCCTCCACTTGGAGCGGCCCACGCCGTTCTCGCTCTGGTACGAGGGTATCGCGGAAGCCTTCGACTTCACGGTGGCGGTGAGCTTCCCGAACCGGGAGCGCGCTCCGGCCTGACACGACGTAAGCCCCTCACCCGGTCGTGTCGGCCACCAGCGCGAAGGTCAGGAGATCGACCGAGGCGGCCCCGGCGCGCAGGAGCGCCCGGGCGGCGGCGTTGCCGGTGGCGCCCGTGGTCGTCACATCGTCGACGAGCAGGATCCGGCGCCCGCAAATCCGGTGGGCCTCGCGGGGCGGCACGCGAAACGCGCCGCTCAGGTTCTCGGCCCGCGCCGCGCGACTCAGCCCGACCTGCGGGCGCGTGGCGCGCACGCGCACGAGCCCCGTCGGCAGGAACGGGAGCGCCGCCCGGGCGGCGATCGCCTGTCCCAGGAGCACGGCCTGGTTGAAGCGGCGGCGCCAGAGCCGCCCGCGGTGGAGCGGAACCGGCACGACGCACGCGGCTTCGGCGATCAGCGCCCGGCCGCTCGCGGCCATCATCCGGGCCATGAGGCCGGCGAGGTCGAGGCGATCCTCGTATTTCAGGCGGTGGACGAGGCGGCGCGCGACGCCGTCATAGAGGGCGACCGCCCGCCCGCGCCCGAAGGCTGGCGGCTCGGCGATGGCGCGCGGTGACAGAAGCGGGCCGACCCCGAGATCGACCGCGAAGGGCGTCCCGTAGCGCTGGCAGACCGGCTCCTCGATCAGCCGCAGACCCGACCAGCAGGTCGCACACAGGGCGCCCGGCTCGGCCGTGGCGGCGCCGCATCCCACGCAGGTCGGCGGGTAGATCAACGACAGGACCCGGCGCGGCGTGCCGCGCAGGGCCGTGGCGACGGCGTCGATCGCCGTCATCCGGAAATGCGACGTCCGGAGGACGTCAATGGGCCGCGACGGGCCGCGCCTGCGGATCCACCGGCTGCTGATCCTGCCGGGCGCGGGCATTGGCCCGGTGGCGGCCGATGGCGCAGCCGGCCGCGGCGCCCAGGAGGCCGTGATGGCCGGCGTAATGGCCCGCGACGCCGCCGACCACCGCACCCTTGATGCAGCCCTTCGCCTCGGCGCCGCCCGCAATGGTGAGGGCGGTGAGGACCAGGGCGGTCCCGACGAGCATGCGCTTCATGATCTGTGCTCCGTGACAAAACTCGGCCGTAAGGACCGTTGCAGCAGGAACAGCGACGCTGCCGAGTCGTTCCACGAACCTACACCGGCTCACGATTCCGTGCTCCCTTCGACGCGATCCGCTCGGGGACCGCTGGCGGGATCGCGCCCCGAGCGCCATCTGCACAGCGATGGCTGCTCCGTCCGATCTGTTCGATACCGCCCTCGCCCGGCATCGTCTCGCCCGCGCGGGCCGCACGGGCTATGCCGGCTTCCTGCTTGATCGGCTCGCCGAGGATCTGGACGACCGCCTCGGGGCGGTTTTGCGCAGCTTCTCGACCGTGCTTGACCTCGCGACGCCGGCGCCGGCGGCCGCCCGGATTCTCGCGGCGCGCTATCCGGAGGCGGTGCATCTCCGCCTCGCGCCGCTGCCCGAGCCCGGCAGCGGCCTGATCGTCGGCGATCCCGAGAAGCTGCCGCTGCCGGCCGGCAGCCTCGATCTCGCCGTCTCGCTGCTGGCCCTGCAGGCCGTCAACGACCTGCCCGGAACGCTGATCCAGCTTCGCCGCGCCCTGCGTCCCGACGGCCTGTTCGTCGGGTGCCTGCTCGGCGGCGCCACCCTCACCGAGCTGCGCCAGAGCTTCGGACAGGCCGAGAGCGAGATCGAGGGCGGGATCAGCCCGCGGGTCGCGCCCTTCGCGGTGGTCCGCGAGGCCGGGGCGCTGCTGCAACGGGCGGGCTTCGCACTCCCGGTGGCCGACACCGACACGCTGACGGTGCGCTACGCCGATCCGTTCGGGCTGATGCGCGACCTGCGCGCCATGGGCATGACCAACGTGCTCACCGAACGGCGGCGGACGCCGCTGCGCCGCGCGACCCTCCTGCGCGCCGCGGAGATCTACGCCGCGCGCTTCTCGGATCCGGACGGGCGAGTGCGGGCAACCTTCGAGGTGCTCTGGCTGTCGGGCTGGGTGCCGCACGAGAGCCAGCAGAAGCCGCTCAGGCCGGGCACCGCCAAGACGCGCCTCGCCGACGCGCTCGGAACCATCGAGCTGAAGCCCGAGGACGGGAGACTGCCATGAGGATGCCGGGACCTGACCACCCCATCACCGTCGAGCCGGAACCCCGTCGCGTCCGCGTCCTCGTGGCGGGCGTCGCCGTCGCGGATACGCGACGCGCCCTCAGGCTCGAAGAGGCGCGCTATCCCGCCGTGTTCTACGTGCCGCGCGCGGATCTCCAGCTCGACCGCTTCGTCGCCTCGGCGCGGACCAGTCATTGTCCCTACAAGGGCGACGCCCGCTACTTCGATCTCGTGGTCGATGATACCCGGCGACCCGACGCGGTCTGGAGCTACGAGGATCCCTACCCGGCCGTCTCGGCGATTCGGGGGCACGTGGCGTTCTATCCGGACCGGGTCGACGCCATCGAGGTGAGCGACTGACCGCGCCGCCACGCGCGCTCAATCCCGCACCAAGCTCCAGAAGGCGTGCTTGCGGCCGTGCTCGCGCCGCAGCATGGCGCGGTAGGCCTGCGGGTCCGGGGTGATCGCGCCCGGCTCCAGCCGTTCCGAAAGCCCGTCCAGCTCGATCAGATAGCGGGCCCCGTGCGGATAGGCGGCGGTGCGGCCGGATTCGAGGATGCCGTCGAGAAGCCGGCGATAGAGGATCGTGGCGGCCAGCGGGTGATCCGGGCTGAGGGCGTCGGCGGCCGGCGCCAGGACGCCGTACTGGTCGCCCTGCCAGACGGTCGGCCGTTCCGTCACGAGCTTCGCGGCACGGCGCAGATCGGGCCACGCTGCCAGGAAGGCGAGCGCCCGGTGGGGTTGCGGAAACGCCTCCGCGTGGCCCAGGGCGCGCTGGAGCGCCTCCTCGTCCTCGAAATCCGGGAGCTTGGCCAGGAACGTGCGCAGGGCCGGGGCGTCGAGATCCCGCTCGAACCGTGCCCAGCGCAGCGCCTGCGCCTCGTCGGTCCGAGCGAGCGCGTCGAGGATGTCGATCTCCAGCGCCTGCCGGTCGCGCTCCGGTCCCCGCGGGTCGAAGCCGGCGATCAAATCGGCCCGGGTGGCGATGCGCAGACCGGGATCCTGCATGCGCCGGATCCAGTCCAGCGCCTCCTGCGCCCGGCCGGCGGCCAGGAGTCGCCGGGCGATCTCGACCCGGTTCTCGCGCCCGGGCAAGATCGCGGTCTCAAGGGCGGTGAAGGCGTCCGGATCGCCGCGGCGATCGGCGATGGTCTGCCGCAGGCGCAGCATCTGGGTGCGGGCCGGCTCCCGACGGTAGGCGGCTTCGCTCCTGGGATGCCCCGTCTTCGGCAGCGCCTCGGCGGCCTCCGAGAGCCGCGCGTCGATCTCCGCCAGCGCCGCGTCCGGCAGCTTCGGAACCATCTCCCCGAGGACCCCCGCCAGGGGGCCGAACGGATCGGCGGTGAACGAATCCACGAGGCCCGTGGCGATGCGGGTGGCCTCGTCCGGCGGGCGCTCGGCCGCGATCGCCACGAAGGCGTCGGAGGCCCGCTCGAACACGCCCTGGACCGCGCCGGTGCTGTCGTCCACGCGGTTGAGCACGGCATCGGCCCCGTCGAGGAACCGCCGGAGCCGGTCGAGGGCCGCGCCGGGATCGAGGGGGCGGAGCTCGTTGAGGATCACCGTCACGGTGGCGTTGAGATCGGCGGTGAAGGCTCGCCGCTTCTGCCAGTCGATGAAGCCCTGCGCGCCCTCGAGGGCTGTCAGCCGCCGGTCGACGATCGCCGCCACCGCCTCCGGCCCCTGAAGCGAGGCCAGCGCCGCGCTCACCAGCTTCTTGAAGGCGGGATTGCGCGCGGTCTCACCGAGAATCAGCCCGATGAGACGGTCGGGCCCGAGCGCCGCCAGGGTTTCGGGTGAGGGCGTGGTGCGGCGCGCGCCCTTCGGCAGGGCGGGTGCCTTGGGGCGCGGCTCGGCCCGCACCGCCGGCCGCGCCGCCGGCCTCACGCTGCGCGCGCGCGCCACGACGGCCTCCGTCTGGACGCCGGATCCCACATGGTCAGGCTGCCCGTTTCAGCGCTACTCCACGACCTTCGCGCGGGGGCGGTCGTTGCCCCGTGCGGTCTCGTCGTGCCAGCCGCCCGCCTGGTCCTGGTAGCGGATGCCCTCCGTCGAGCCCGGAACCTGCTGCTCCGCCGCCGCGGCCTGGGCCGCCTGCAGCGCCTCCTCGCGGCTCGGGAACGTCTCCGAGAAGACGTCGCCGACCTTGTAGGCGAAGCCGCCGTCATGCTCGACGATGCGATAGGTAACCTCGGACATAACGCCTCCTGTACGCGTCGGGAATCGTTGAGCGCGAACCCGCCGGAGGCGCCGGGGTTCCAGACCGCCCGGGTCCGCGGCCTCCGATCCGCCGAAAAGTCGGGCTAGCGCTCCCGGATCCCGGCACGCGGACGACGCAGACGACGATGCAGCTCCGACCGATCCTCGCCCTCGCCCTTCTCCTCGCTCCTGTCCTGGCCAGCCGGCAGGCCCGTGCCGAGGAGGGGTTCCTGGACAAGCTCTTCGGCGGCTCGTCGCGGGGCGCGCCGCCCAATCCCTTCGCGTCGAACTACCCATCCGCCCCGCCCACGGCCGAGGCGGTGCGCGCGGAGCGCCAGCGGCGCGTCACTCACGACGGCCGGCCGGGAGCGCCCCTGCCGCCGGCCCGCGTCCCGGAGGAGTGAGCCGGCCTCAGGGATCGCCGACGACGCCGGCCGCATCCTGCGCCTGGAGCACGTCCGGGCGCGGCATCGAGATGATGTTGTAGCCCGCATCCACGAAGTGGACCTCGCCGGTGACGCCGCCCGAGAGCGGCGACAGCAGGTAGAGCGCCGAGCCGCCGACATCCTCCAGGCTGACCGTGCGCCGCAGCGGCGCGTGGGCCCGCTGGTGATTGAACATCAGCCGCGCATCGGCGATGCCGGCCCCTGCCAGCGTCCGCATCGGTCCCGCCGAGAGGGCGTTCACCCGGATCCCGTCCGGACCGAGATCGCTGGCGAGGTAGCGCACCGACGCCTCCAGCGCCGCCTTGGCCACGCCCATCACGTTGTAGTTCGGCATGACCCGGGTCGAGCCGCCATAGGTCAGCGTCAGCAGGGAGCCGCCCCGCGTCATGCGCTTGGCCGCCCGCTGCGCCACTTCGGTGAAGGAGAAGCACGAGATCGTCATCGTCCGCACGAAGTTCTCGCGCGTGGTGACATCGACGTAGCGCCCCTTGAGCTGCGCCTTGTCGGAGAAGCCGATGGCGTGGACGACGAAGTCCAGCCCGCCGTCGAAGCGCGCGTCGAGGGCCTCGAAGGCGGCGTCGAGGGAGGCGAGATCCTCCACGTCGCAGGACAGGACGATGTCCGAATCGAGCTTCGCGGCGAGGGGCGCCACGCGCCGGCCCAGCGCCTCACCCTGGTAGGTGAAGGCGAGCTGCGCGCCCTGGGCGTGAAGGGCCTGGGCTATGCCCCAGGCGATCGAGTGATCGTTGGCGACACCCATGATCAGGCCGCGCCTGCCCGCCATCAAACCCGTCATGCCGACTCACATCCTGAACGAGCACGCCGCCCCCGACGACGGGGACGGGCCGCGGTGCGTTGGACCGAACCGCGACAGGCTGCCTTAACGCGGCTCGCCGCGCGTTCCAAACCGGCGGCGGGCCGGGGGCGGGCAAAAAAAAGCCCCGCCGGCCGGCGGGGCGCTCACGACTTGGCGGCCCGGCTCAGAAGTGACCGTCCGTACGGGACCGCGCCTCTTCGATCAGAGCCTGCTTGGCGTAGATCGCGGCGCAGCCAGCGATCATCAGCCCGCCCAATGTTCCGAGGATGAAAGTCCCCATCGCCACCACCAAATCTCAACACCGGGTAAACGCCGACCCGGTGTCGCGGTTCCGGAGCCGGCGATCTCCGGTCCGATCACGCGGGTGATTCGGGACCGGAGCCCGACACGTGCCGATCTTTCCCGTGCGCCGCTGAGCCCTGACCCGGCGCCGCCAGACCATGGTGCCACCCCGTTCCTGATCGAGCAGGCTCTCAGGCGTCGACGTGCTTCAGCACCAGGGTGGCGTTCGTGCCGCCGAATCCGAAGGAGTTCGTCAGCACATGGCCGAGCTTGGCGCCGTCCCGCCGCTGCCGCAGGATCGGCATGTCGGCGAAGGCCGGATCGAGCTCCTCGATATGCGCGCTCTCGCAGATGAAGCCGTTGTTCATCATGAGCAGGCTGTAGATCGCCTCCTGCACGCCGGTGGCGCCGAGCGAGTGGCCGGTCAGGGACTTCGTGGCCGAGATCGGCGGGCAGTCTTCGCCGCGGCCGAACACCTCGCGGATCGCCTCGATCTCCTTGTCGTCGCCCACCGGCGTCGAGGTGGCGTGCGGGTTGATGTAGTCGATCCGCGCGCCCTTCAGGCCCTCAAGGGCCTGCCGCATGCAGCGCACCGCACCCTCCCCCGACGGCGCGACCATGTCGTGGCCGTCCGACGTGGCGCCGTAGCCCGCGATCTCGCCGTAGATCCGCGCGCCGCGCGCCTTGGCATGCTCCAGTTCCTCGAGCACCAGGACGCCCGCGCCGCCGGCGATGACGAAGCCGTCACGGTTGGCGTCGTAGGCACGGGACGCCCGGGACGGCGCGTCGTTGTACTTGGACGACATGGCGCCCATGGCGTCGAACAGGACCGAGAGGGTCCAGTCGAGATCCTCGCAGCCGCCGGCGAAGATCATGTCCTGCCGGCCGCCCTGGATGATCTCCGCGGCGTTGCCGATGCAGTGGTTCGACGTCGCGCAGGCCGAGGAGATCGAGTAGTTCACGCCGCGGATCTTGAACCACGTCGCCAGCGTCGCCGAGGCCGTCGATGACATCGCCTTCGGCACGGCGAACGGGCCGATCCGCTTCGGACCCTTGTCGCGGGCGATGGCGGCGGCCTCGACGATCACTCGGGTCGAGGGACCACCGGAGCCCATGATGATGCCGGTGCGCTCGTTGGAGATGTCGCCCTGGTCCAGCCCGGCATCCTGGATCGCCTGATCCATGGCCACATGGTTCCAGGCGGTGCCGCCGCCGTGGAAGCGCATGGCGCGCCGGTCGACCACACCCTCCGGATCGAGGGTCGGTGCCCCGGAGACCTGGCTGCGGAAGCCGTGCTCGGCGTAGCTGGCATCGCGCGCGATGCCCGAGCGGGCCTCGCGCAGGGAGGCGAGCACCTCCTGCGTGTTGTTGCCGATGGACGAGACGATGCCCATCCCGGTGATGACGACGCGGCGCATGATGGTGACGATACCTCCGTCGCGGCGTCGGTCGCCCGCGCCGCGTGCCGGTCAGCTAAGGTGACGGGCGCACAATCTCAACTGCCGAGGGCGTCCGGCGTTGCCGCCGGGACAAACCAAGCCCCGATCCTAGAGCATGATGCGGACCTGTGGAATCCGGTCCTCCGGGATCATTCGGCGACGACACCACCGGACGGCGTGCTGCTGTCTGTCGACAGCACGCGTCCTGGTCTGATCAGCTCTGGAACAGGCCGACCCGCATATCCTGCACTTGGTAGACCCGCTCGCCATCCGCCTCGAGCCAGCCGTCCGCGATGCCGAGCACGAGCTTGCCCTGGCGGACGCGCTTGATGTCGACGTTGTAGACGACCTTCTTGATCGACGGCAGAACTTGGCCGGCAAGCTTCACCTCGCCCACGCCCAGCGCCCGACCGCGACCGGGCGAGCCGAGCCATCCGAGATAGAATCCCACCATCTGCCACAGGGCATCGAGACCGAGGCAGCCCGGCATCACCGGATCGCCCTGGAAATGGCAGGGGAAGAACCAGAGGTCGGGCCGGATATCGAGTTCCGCCCGCACGTGACCCTTGCCGTGAGCGCCCCCCGCGTCGCTGATCGACGTGATGCGGTCGAACATCAGCATGGGCGGCAGGGGAAGCTGCGCATTTCCCGGCCCGAAGAGTTCGCCGCGCCCGCAGGCCAGAAGATCCTCGTAGGAGAATTGCGACCGGCGGCTCGCGCCCTGCGCTTGTGTCTCGGCGTCTGGCGGCATTGAGCTGGCTGTTTCCTCAGAATTTGCGCGATCTTTGGTGTCGCGGGCGAAGGCTCGCCCGATCGACCGGCGCGCGGGTTAGCACGGGGCGCAGCGCCTTCAAAGCCGTCAACCGCCAACATGCGGCGACGCTCGGGTTGCGATGCCCCAGCCATTTCAATATACTTGTCGGAACTCCGTTCCCCAGGCCCCTCGTCGAGCGTTCAGTCCAGCAATGTCCGAACCGGTGCCATTCCAGGCCGTCTTCAACGGCCGGGTCCCCGCCCCCCAGCTGGAGGCCAACGGGACTCCGCGCCGCGGCTGCCCGCTGTCGGACCTGCGTGACCGCCTTCGCCGGGCGGGCCTGCGCCCGACGCGTCAGCGCCTGTCGCTGGGTTGGCTGCTCTTCGGCCGCGGCGATCGCCACCTGACGGCCGAGATGCTCTACGACGAGGCCATGCGCGCGAAGGTGCCGGTCTCTCTGGCGACCGTGTACAACACGCTGCACCAGTTCACCGAGGCCGGGCTGCTGCGTCAGCTCGCCCTCGACGGGTCGAAGGCCTATTTCGACACCAACCCCACCGAGCATCACCACTTCTATCTCGAGGACGAGAGCCAGGTGATCGACATGCCGGATTGCGGCATCACGGTCGATTCGCTGCCCGAGGCCCCCGAGGGCATGGAGATCGCCGGCGTCGAGGTCATCGTCCGCCTGCGCCGCAGCCGGCCGGCCGGGCGCCGCCAGGGCTGAACCGCCGCTGGATCATCCGCAGGATCGTCGAAGAGGCCCGGACCCGTCCGGGCCTCTCGTCGTTCGGGGCCGCTACTCCACGACCTCGTTCGGGTAGACGCCCCAGAGGCGGTTCTGCCGGATGTAGCCGTCCACATCCCGCTTGTTGGGAAGAACCACGACCAGCCGGCACCACGTCCCGGTGCAGCTCTTCACGCTGCCGATGACGCCGGTCTGGAGCCGCGCCTCGTCCTCGGCGCTGTCGTCGGCCCGGGCCCGCAGCGACACGGCGGCCTTCTCGGCGCCCTTGTCGGGGCCGGCATTCACGATCGCCGTGCGCCGCCCCGAGAGGAGCGAGTGCAGCACCCAGCCTTCGGTCCCCTCCGAGTCGCGGATGCGGCGCCAGGTCTCGAATTCGCCCACGATCTCCACCGGCAGGCCCGCCCGCTGGAATACCCACAGGGTGCGGTGATCCTTGGAGGGACCCTCGCGGAGATTGACGCGGTCGGTCTTCAGACTGGCATAGCGGGGCAGCGGCAGCTTGGTCACCGGCCCGATCCCGGCCTCGGGCGCCGCGGACGGTGCCGCCCCGGCCCCGGTCGCGAAGCCGCCGAGCAGCAGCGCCGCGACGGCGAAGCTCAGGCGTGACGCGCGCATGGTCCTCTCCCTACTCGGATGTGACGACGGTGGGCGCCGCGCATGTCGAAAGCAGGGCCCAACGCCAAGCGGGTCCGGCCGGCTTCCGATTGTGTTCCGGCCCACCTCTGGTAGAGAGGCCAATGGGTCGGAACAGGCTCCGGAACCGGCGCCTCGTGCCCGATCCTGTCTGGCCGAGTTCGGTTAACGGACGCTTGCGGGAAGCGGTCCGGCCGAGAGCTGCCGGACACGGGTCGAAACCAGCGCTGCTGGGCTGACGGGGAGAGAGACGTGTCGAAGCGCAAGCCGCTGGTGGTCGTGACGCGGCGCCTGCCGGATGCCGTCGAGACGCGGATGCGCGAGCTGTTCGACGTCCGCCTCAATTCCGAGGATGCGCCGCTCGCGTCGGACGCTTTGGCCGCCGCCCTGCGCGAGGCGGATGTCCTGGTCCCGACCGTCACCGACGAGATCGATTCGGGGCTCATCGCCCAGGCCGGCCCGAATCTGCGGCTCATCGCGAATTTCGGCAACGGCGTCGACCATATCGACGTGGCGGCGGCTCTGGAGCGGGGCATCACGGTCACCAATACGCCCGGCGTGCTGACCGAGGACACCGCCGACATGACGATGGCGCTGATCCTCGCGGTCGCCCGCCGGATCACCGAGGGCGCGCGGATCATCCCGGATGACGAGTGGACCACCGGCTGGTCGCCGACCTGGATGCTAGGCCGGCGCATCACCGGCAAACGGCTGGGCATCGTCGGGATGGGCCGGATCGGCCAAGCGCTCGCCAAGCGCGCCCGCGCCTTCGGGCTGCAGGTCCACTACCACAACCGGCGCCGGGTGCCGTCCGCCATCGAGAGCGCGCTGGACGCGACCTACTGGGAATCCCTCGACCAGATGCTGGCGCGCGTCGACATCGTGTCGGTGAACTGCCCGCATACGCCGGCGACCTACCACCTTCTCTCGGCGCGGCGCCTCAAGCTCCTCAAGCCCGAGGCGATCGTGGTCAACACCGCCCGCGGCGAGGTGATCGACGAGAACGCGCTGGCGCGGCTGATCGAAGGAGGCGAGATCTCCGCCGCCGGCCTCGACGTGTTCGAGCAGGAGCCGGCGGTGAGCCCGCGGCTCGTGAAGCTCGCCCGTCAGGGCAAGGTCGTGCTGCTGCCGCATATGGGCTCGGCGACCTACGAGAGTCGCATCGACATGGGCGAGAAGGTCATCATCAACATCAAGACCTTCATGGACGGGCACCGGCCGCCGGACCGCATCCTGCCGAGCATGCTCTGACCGGCGGCCGCGGCGGGGCTGCTCCGGGGCGTCGCCCTGACTGAGGGCATCGTCCTGCTACAGGGCGTCGCCCGCCGGCGCGGGCTCCTTCACGCCCTGGACGCTCTGGAACAGGCGCTCGCTGGTGAGCTTCAGGAAGTAGAAGCCGAATTCCGGGTTCTGATAGTATAGCTGCTTGACGTCGGAGTAGGTCACGCAGAGCGCGTGGCCGGCCTCGACGCAGACGAGAGACGCCGTCCGCGCGTTCCCGGGCGAGAGCAGGCCCAATTCGCCGACGATCCCGCCCTTGCGCACCTCGATGCCGACCTCCGGGATCCGGAAGGCGCCGCTCTCGATGTAGTACATCTCGTTGGCGAGATCGCCCTTGCGGAAGACCACCTCGCCGACCCCGAACGGACGCCGCGAGCCGAAGGGGCGCAGCCATTCGAGGGACAGGTCGCCGTCGGCGGCGGTCTCGACGTCGCGGACGAGGCGCAGCATCTGCCAGAGCCGATAGGCGTTGAACGGCATCTGGATCAGCTCGGTGAGCACCACCGGCATGCTGCCGATAAGGCTGCCGTAGGTGATCACCGCGCAGCTCGCGCAGAGCGAGATGATCCGCAGCGGGATCATGGTGCTCATCGCGGTGGCCGAGATGGTCAGCGCGGTGCCGAGGTAGCCGATCCCCTCGATCCAATCCATGGTCGCCCCCGCAAAGCTTGACTGGCGGGGATGCCCGGCTTGCCGGGCTCCGGCAAGCCGCCTGGGCGCCTGCCGGGTGCGCGCGGCTCAGGCTGTGCCCGTGCGGATACGCTCGGCGGCGGCCTCGGCGGCCCGGGTGCCCTCCGCGTAGGCGCCCCCGACCGTGCCCCATTGCGCGCGGGACAGCGCCTCCCCGGCGAACCAGACCGTTTCGGCCAGCGGCGCCCGGAGGAGCTGGCGCGCCGGCGCGTGGCCGGGGGGCACCACCGCCCAGGATCCCCGCGACCACGGGTCGTGCCGCCACGTGCTCACCGCCGGGATCGTCAGGTCGCGCAGCCGTGACCGCCCGAACAGGTCGGCCAGCACCCCGCGCACATGGCGGCGGACACCGTCCGGTCCGGACCCGGCGGCGTCGATCGCCGCCGCCTCGTGCAGGTCGAGCTCGTAGTAGTGGAACGGCGTTCCGTCGATCCGGGTGAGCAGGCCGGCGGGCCGATGCCGCCCGCCATGGGTCGCCGCCAGCCGGTCCCGGCCCCGGAACGGGCTCGACGGCCAGTGCAGCACCGCGTGCTCGTAGATGCCGGTGGTGAAGCCGTCGATGGCGGCGCGGACCGCGTTCGGCAGCGGCGGCGTGAAGGACGGGCCGTCCCGCAGCACCATGATCGGCACCGTGACGATCACCGCCCGGGCCCGGTAGGCCCGGCCGTCCGTGATCGTCGCGCACACGCGCCCCCCGGACCAGTCGATGCGGGTCACCGGTGCGGACAGCGCCACCGGCAGCCCGTCGGCGAGGCGGGCGAGATAGCTTCCGTAGCCGTCGGCGAGGAAGAAGTTGTCGCTGTATTCGAGGCTCGGGAAGTCGTGGAGCGAGACCTCGCGCAAGGGCCGGCCGGAGACGAGGCCGTGGACCTGCGCCACCCGCCTCCCCCAGGGCCCGAGACCCGGCGGCAGGGCGTCCCCGGCCGGCCGGTCGGCCCCGGGCTGCGCGGCGCCCAGGGTCATCGCCCGGTCGGCGCGGTCGAAGGCGCGGGCATTGGCCCGGATCTCGTCGGGGCGCCCGGGCCGGCGCCCGACCCAGACGTGGCTGTCCTGCGGCGCCCGCCGCAGGCGCTCGCCGCGCGCCCGACCCAGGGCGACAAGGGGATTGATCGGCCCGGCATGGAGCCAGTGCGCGCCGAGATCGAGGGGATGGCCGCGCAGGGAGATCGTGTGGGCGCGGCCGCCGATCCGGTCACGCGCCTCCAGCACCGCCACCGGGATGCCCCGCGCCGCGAGCGTCCGGGCGGCACCGATCCCGGCGGCGCCGGCCCCGATCACCAGCACCGCCGGATCTTCGGGGACCGGCGCGAGGCGGGGCCGGTAGGCGGGCGGGCGCGGCGGATCGGCGCTCCGGGAGCCGGGTGCCCGCGGCCTTGAGACCGTCTCCGTCGTATCGTGCACGCGCGTGCTCCGCACCCTCGGCGTCTCCTAGGCGAGGCCCGGCCTTGCGCCGGTCCCCGCACCGCTTCACAACGCAGCCGCGCCGCTTCCGGCGCGGGCCGGAAATCTCGCCCGATGCTCGTCGAGTCCGCCGCGGCGGCTTTGCGCCAGACCTTCTCCCCGCCGCTGCGGGCGATCCTCTGGAAGTCCCTCGGCCTGACGCTCGGGCTCCTCGGACTGGTCTGGCTCGGCCTGACGCGGCTCATCCAGGCCTTCCAGGCGAGCCACCACATCTCGGCCCAGTACCCGATCCTGGACAGCCTCGCCTACTATCTCGCGGGGTTCGGCCTGTTCGTGGTGCTGGCCTACCTGATGCCGGCGGTCTCGATCCTGGTGGCGGGCTTCTTCCTCGACGACGCGGCCGAGATCGTCGAGCGCACGGATTTCCCGGACGACCCGCCGGGCCGGGCCATGCCGCTCGGAACCGCCCTGCTCTACGCGGTCCGCTTCGCGGGCGTGACGCTCCTCGTCAACCTCGCGGCCCTGGTGATCTTCTTCGTCCCGGTGATCGGGATCGCAGCCTTCTTCGGCGCGAACGCCTATCTGCTCGCCCGCGAGTATTTCGAGATGGCGGCCGCGCGGTTCCGGCCTCTGCCCGAGGCCGCCGAGATGCGCCGGGTCTTCTCGGTCCAGACGCTCGGGGCCGGCTGTCTGCTCGCCGCCCTGATGGTGGTGCCGTTCCTCAACCTGCTGACGCCCCTGTTCGGGATCGCCCTGATGGTCCACCTGCACAAGCGGCTGAGCCGGCGGCTCCGTCTGGAGGGGCCGCATTCACTCTAGGCGGAGATGCGGCCAATCCCCGCTCTGGCCTGCGCGGGGTCCGGACGCTACCTTCGCCGCAGCCCGGCCGGGTCGCTCCGGGGCGGAGACCCGATCGATGAAGGCGCACCACGCGGCGCAGGACGTCCCCCCGCCCCCGGGCAAGCTTCCGTTCCTCCTCGCGGGGCTCGTCGGCGCGGGCCTCGTGGCCTGGGGCGCCTACGGCCACTGGCAGCGCGACGCCGAGGCGACCGCGACCCTGCAGCGGATCAAGAGCCTCGTGCCGCAGGTGCGCACCGTCGCGGCGCAGCGCGCGGACGGCCCGCTCGATCTCGTGCTGCCCGGGGAGATGCAGGCCTTCACCACGGCGGCGATCGCCGCCCGCGCCACCGGCTACATCGCGGAGCGCCGCGTCGATATCGGGACCCGGGTCAAGGCGGGGGATCTGCTCCTGCGGATCGCGGCCCCGGATCTCGACCATCAGCTGGCCCAGGCCGAGGCGCAGGTCGGCCAGCTGAAGGCGCAGCTGCTCCAGGCGCAGGCCCAGGTCGAGCAGGCCCGCGCCAATGTGAACCTCGCCAATCTCACCAACAACCGCACCACGACGCTCGCCGTGCAGGGCTGGGCCTCCCGGCAGAATGCCGACAACGCCCAGGCCGGCGTTCTGTCCCAGGCGGCGACGCTGGCCGCCGCGGAGGCCGGCGTGAAGGTCGCGACCGCCAACATCAAGGCGCAGGAGGCCGTCGCCGAACGGCTCAGGGCGCTCACGGCCTTCGAGAAGGTTGTGGCGCCCTTCGACGGCGTCGTGACGGTCCGCAACGTCGATGTCGGCGATCTCGTGCGGGCCGACAATGGCGGCACGCCGCTCCTGAGCATCGACCAGGACAGCACCCTGCGCATCACCGTCAACGTGCCGCAGAACGACGCCCTCGGGGTCAAGCCCGGCGTCCAGGCGGCGATCACGGTGCCGCAGATCCCGGGTCGGATCTTCGACGGTTTCGTCGAACGCAGCTCGGTCGCCCTGAACGCGGCCTCGCGCACCCTGACGACGCAGGTGGACGTGCCCAATCCCGACCGGCTGCTGCGGGCCGGGCTCTACGCCTACGTGACCCTGAAGATTCCCCGCACCGAGCCCGGCGTGTCGGTGCCGGCGGAGGCGACGGTGTTCAACAGCCGGGGGCTGCAAGTCGCCGAGGTGGGGCCCGATGACCGGGTGACGTGGCGGACCGTCCGCGTCCGACGCGATCTCGGGCGCACGCTGGAGCTGGAATCCGGCCTGTCGGCCGACAGCCACATCATCTACAGCCCGCCTCCGGAGCTGCGCGACGGCCAGGCGATCGAGCGGCTGAAACCGTCTCCGGAGCTGGCGCCGCTGCGTTCGGCCCAGCGCTGAACGCAATTCGGGCGTTCAATCCACGCGAACCACGAGCTTCATCTTGGGGTGGATGCCGCAGAGCACCTGGAAGGTGCCGCGCTCGGTGAAGGTGACCGGCGTGCGGCTGCCCGGTTCCTGGTCGCCGGAATCGAAGTTGAACGTGTCCGATTCTACGAAGACATGATGCAGCAGGTCGCTGTCGTCGTTGACGAATGTGACCGTCTCGCCGCGGGCGACCGCGAGGTTGCCCGGATGGAACATCCGGCCTTTCTGCGAGACCGCGATGCCGGAGGCTTGGAGCTGATCGGTGAGGAGCAATCCGCAGGCGCCGCCAAGGGCCAGGGCCAGTGTCACCGGGATCGCCGTTCGCCACAGCGGCGAAGTGGAGAACCTAGATTTTGAGGCGGACATGCTATTCCTCGGGTCCTGAGGATCAGCCTAGCCGTAATTTTATTGAGAAATCATTTTTTCGATCCGCGACAGGCCGTAAATCGCGCGCCACGGTCGATCTTCGAACGATCAATGCCGGCGTCGTTGAATCGATTTCGCAGAGGTACGGGATAATCGCCTCTTAATATGTGGCAATTACGAATGGTCGCACGTGTGACGCGGCGGCCGGTGCGATGCGAGACCCCGAAACAGCGACGGACGGCAGGTCGAGGGCGAAGCTGTCGCACGCGGCGCGCGGCATCCTGGGATCGTTCACCACGATCCGCGGCCGGATCTTCGTCGCCTTCCTGGGCATGAGTCTGCTGTCGGGCCTGCTCGGGCTCTACGCGGTTGTGGCGATCTCGAACATCGGGACGCTGATCAATCGCACCTACGACGAATCGCTGATGTCCATCAATTACGCCCGGGCGACAGCGGCCGACTTCGCGAAGATGCGCACCGCCTTCGCCCGGCGGATCCATGTTCACGATGCCGCCGAGGCGGCCAAGCTCGACGCGGAGATCGCGGATCTCTCCACGACGCTGGCGGAGGATCTGACGATCGCCGTCGAGCGCTCTCAGTCCGATCGGGCGGTGCGGACGGCCGGGGCCGTCCAGGCGGCGGTGTCATCCTGGGAGGAGATGCGGCGGACCCTCAATCCCGCCACGGCGCGCCCCGAACGTTGGGACGCTCTCGACCAGCAGGCCAATACGGTGGACAGCCAGATCGACCTGCTGGTGAACTACACGGCGGGCGACGGCTTCACCTTCCGCCAGGCGGCACGCGTGCTCGTTGCCCGCGAGGTGCGCGTCAACGCGATCGCGGCGGGTCTCGCTGTGATCGCCTGCGCGCTGATCGCGTGGCTGCTCAACCGCCGCATCACCGGGCCGCTCGCCGCCGCGTCGGCGGCGGCCGAGCGCATCGCCAGCGGCCGTCTTGAGGATCGGATCCCCGCCGGCGGCCGTGACGAACTCGGCAGCCTGCTCCGCTCCATGGCGGTCATGCGCGACAACATCCAGGCGATGATGGCGCGCGAAGTCAGCCAGCGCCGCCTCGCGGAGGCGCTCGTGACGGACGCCCTGCAGACCTCGCGCGAGGCCGTGGTGGTTGTCGATTCCGCCGGCCGCATCGCTTTGGCCAACGCCCAGGCCCTGCGGTTCTTCCACGGCCTGGAGGCCGCGATCGAGTCCGGGACCGCCCTCGCGCGACCGGTCGGCGAGACCGGGATCCGCGGATCGGGGGCACTGGAGGATTGCTTCCGGGCCCTGGACCGGGACGGGGATATCCGGCTGGCGGACGGCCGCTGGCTGCGGGTGAGCCGCAGCGCCACCCAGGAAGGCGGCTTCATCGCGGTGTGCAGCGACATCAGCCTGCTCAAGGAGCAGGAGGATCGGCTCACGCAGACGAACCTTCGCCTCGATGCGGCCCTCGACAACATGTCCCAGGGTCTCTGCCTCTACGACGCGCAGGACCGCCTGATGGTGGTCAACCGGCGCTACAGCGAGATCTACAACCTGCCCCCGCGGGCGGTCGTGCCGGGGATGGCCGCCCTCGACGTCATGAAGGCCAGCATCGTGGCCGGCAACCATCCGGATGGCGACCTCGACACGCTGGTTCGGCAGCAGCGCGACGCGTTCCAGAACGGCGCGTGGCGCACGCATTTTCAGGAGCTGAGCAACGGGCGCATCGTCGCCATCGACCGCCGCCAGACGGCCGATGGCGGGTTCGTGGCCACCTACGAGGACGTGACCGAGCGGCGCCGCGCCGAGGCGCGCATCGCCTTCCTGGCCCATCACGACATGCTCACGGGGCTGCCGAACCGGGTCGCTCTGGGCCAGCAGATCGAGGCGGCGATGGCCCAGGCCGGGCGTGACCACGGCTTCGCCGTCTTCGCGATCGACCTCGACGATTTCCGGCCCGTCAACGAGACGCTCGGCCACGGCGTCGGCGATGAACTGCTGGCGGCGGTGGCAAACCGGCTCACCGCCTGCGTGCGGGAGATCGACTGCGTCGCACGTTTGGGCGCCGACGAGTTCATCATCGTCCAGCGCGGCATCGACCGACCGGAGGATGCCGCGGTGCTCGCGCGTCGGATCATCGAGGTGGTGAGCGCCCCCTACAGCCTCAGCAGCCACGAGATCAGTGTCGGCCTGACCATCGGCATCACCCTGGCGCCGAGCGACGGGTCGAGCTGCGACAAGCTCCTCAAGAACGCGGAGGTCGCCCTGGATCGCGGCAAGTCCGAGGCGCGGGGCTCGTTCCGGTTCTTCGAGCCCGAGATGGACGCGCGTCTCCAGGCCCGGCGCGTCCTGGAGCGCGACCTGCGCGACGCGCTCACCCGCGAGGCCTTCGAGGTCTACTACCAGCCGATCTACAGTCTCGACACCGACCGGGTCTGCGGCTTCGAAGCCCTGCTGCGCTGGAACCACCCGGTCCGCGGCTTCATCTCGCCGGCCGAGTTCATCCCGATCGCCGAGGAACTCGGCCTGATCGTTCCGTTGGGCGAATGGGTCCTGCGCCGGGCCTGCGAGGAAGCCGCTCACTGGCCGGACGGCCTCAAGGTCGCCGTGAACGTCTCGGCGGTCCAGTTCACGTCGGCGAGCCTCGTGACCGCCGTCCGCGAGGCGCTCCGGCGCACCGGGCTGCCCGGCCGCCGTCTGGAGCTGGAAATCACCGAATCGGTTCTCGTGGCCAATCCCGGCGCCACGACCGCCATCCTCCACAGCCTGAAGGCGCTGGGCGTGCGCGTGGCGATGGACGATTTCGGCACCGGCTACTCGTCGCTCAGCTACCTGCGCAGCTTCCCGTTCGACAAGATCAAGATCGATCAGACCTTCGTGCGCGACCTGTGCATCAAGGACGGGACCGACTTCATCGTCCGGGCGGTGATCGGGTTGGGCGCTAGCCTCGGCATGATCACGACCGCGGAGGGCGTGGAGACGGAGGCGCAGCTGGCGCAACTGCGCGCGGAGGGCTGCGACGAGGTCCAGGGCTACCTTTTCAGCCGGCCCGTCCCGGTCTCGGAGGTCGCCGAGGTGATCCGCCGCTGGAACGGGGCATCCCGGGCCACCGCCTGAGCGGAGCGGGCCGCCGCATCACCGAGGCCATTCCGGAGAAGGAGGTTTTGGGGACGGTCGACCGGGTCTGTCTGGAACGGCCACGCCCGCCCGCTGGGCCCCCTTCCCGGAGACGGACCGGTGTGCGGTTCTGGACCGGCGAAACCGATGCGGCGAGTGGATCCGGCCTCGGCGCAGCGCGCCGAGGCCGATCGTCTCGCGAAACTGCCCTATTCCGCGGCGTCCAGACGCGGGCGCTCCACGTGGCTGCGCTCCGCCTTGACCAGCTCGGCCGTGCGGAACGCCACTTCCAGTGCCTGCTCGGCGTTGAGGCGCGGATCGCAGTAGGTGTGGTAACGGTCCTGCAGGTCGTCGGCCGTGAGCGCCCGGGCGCCGCCCGTGCACTCGGTGACATCCTTCCCGGTCATCTCCAGGTGGATACCGCCCGCGACGGTGCCCTCGGCCCGGTGGACGCCGAAGAAGCCCTCGATCTCCTGCATGACGCGCTCGAACGGCCGGGTCTTGTAGCGGCCCGCCGGGATCGTGTTGCCGTGCATCGGATCGCAGATCCAGACGACCGAGCGCCCTTCCCGCTCGACGGCGCGGATCAGGCCCGGCAGGTGCTCGCCGACCTTGTCGGCGCCGAACCGGCAGATCAGGCTGAGACGGCCGGGCTCGTTCTCCGGGTTGAGCAGGTCGATCAGCCGGATCAGCCCCTCGGCCTTCATCGACGGGCCGCATTTCAGGCCGATCGGATTCTTGATGCCGCGGGCATATTCCACGTGGGCATGGTCCGGCTGTCGGGTCCGGTCGCCGATCCACAGCATGTGGCCGGAGGTGGCGTACCAGTCACCCGTGGTCGAATCGACGCGGGTCAGCGCCTCCTCGTAGCCGAGCAGCAGGGCCTCGTGGCGCGTGTAGAAA
>CAXDNE010000039.1:0-35100 GCA_963990595.1 uncultured Methylobacterium sp. | reverse complement strand
GATTGCCTCTTGTCTCGTGGGCTCGGAGATGTGTATAAGAGACAGCTCGAGGACGCGCACCGCCGCCCTCGCCGCCGATGGCCCGCACGACGTGGTCCTGCGCCTGCACGACTGGCCGGAGCAGCAGGTTCAGGTGAGGCTGCTCTGCCTGTCCGATCCCCGGGGGGACCGCCGGCTCTTCGCCCTCATGCGGAAGCTGCCGGGCAACGAGGCCGCGACCCTGCCGCAGCCGTTCGAGCCGCGCCGCAATCTCGTCCTGCGGCGGGTGACCGACGGGATCGTCCACGAGTTCAACGACGTCCTCACCGTCGTTCTGACGAATCTGACGCTTCTGACGCGCCGCCACGCGCTCGGCGGCGAGCAGGAACGGTTGGTCGGGCGGGCGGTGGCCGGTGCGCGCCGGGGGGCGGCGCTCACCCGCCGGATGCTGCACCTCGTGCGCGGCGACGAGACCGGGATCACCCTCGCCGAGACCGACCTCGCCACCACCTTCGAGGCCTATGTGCCGTTCCTCGCGGCGAACGCCCTCGGCGACATGCCGGTCCTCAACCGCATCCCCGCCGGATTGCCGCCGGTCCTGTGCAGCGAGCGCGTGCTGGAACTCCTGCTCCTCAATCTCGCCTTCCATATCCGCGACGCCGGCCTCGCCGGCTTCGCCATCGCGGCCGTTCCGGAGGAATCCGGCGCCGATGCGGCCCCCTCGGCCTACGTGCGGATCCTCGTCAGCAGCGGCCGCCGCCCGGCGACCGCGCGGCCGCCCCTCGCGACGGGGCCGACCCTGGCGGTCGCCGCGGCGCTGGTCGCCGAGAGCGGCGGGCTCTGGCGCCTCATCCGCGACGGGATCGGAGACGAGCCCTTCCTGGCCGAGATCTGGCTGCCGGCGGCGGCGCCCGCCGCCGCCAAGCGCCCGCCGGCCCGGTCCGCGATCATGAAGATCCTGCTCGTGGAGAGCGACGGCCTCGTGCGGGCCAGCGTCGCCGAGGTGCTCGCCGATCTCGGCCACGCGGTGGTCCAGGCCGCCTCCGGGGCGCACGCCCTCGAGGTTCTCTCCCGCGACGCCGCCTTCGACGCGATGATCGTCGATCAGTCCATGCCGGTGATGGCCGGCCTCCAGCTCGCAGCCACCGTGGTCGAGCGGTATCCGGACATCCGGATCATCCTCGCCAGCCCGCATGGCCAGCTGCCGCAATCCGCCGACGCCTTCCTGCGCATCGACAAGCCCTTCCGCAACGAGGACCTTCAGGTCGTCCTCGACGTCGCGGTCAGGCGCGCGCGCGCCGCCTGAATTCGTCCCGGTTCGACCTGTCGGGCGCTGCAGACCAAGGTGCGCGCGCCCGGGCGGGCAATCTCGGCGGAATAAGGCGCGGTCGAGTGCCAGTCATTCTAAAATCGTATGTTAATCATTTCGGCTGAGTGTTGAGAAAACCGTAAATCGTATCTTAACGGAGTTGGCGAATATGGGCGGGATCGCAGAACCGACTGCCCGACGTCCGCTTGCACCGTTCTCGACAGCGCTCGCCCTGTCCTGCGCCTGCGCCGCTGCTTCCGCCACCGCCGCCGCGGCCGCCGACCTTCCGGTCCGGGATACGGGCGTCGACTGGTACACCGGAACCTCGCAGCAGGCGGTCGATGACAGCTGGGCCGTCGCCGTCGACGGCTCGACCAGCGTCACCTCGAACAGCTCGGCCTTCGGCTCCGTGACGGTGACCGCCGCGCCCAACGGCTCGCCCACGCGGGATGGCCTGCGGGTCCGCGTCGACGCCCTCGCCGGCACCTACGCGTATCCCGGGCGGTCCGTCGCGACGCGCGTGACCGGCTATCAGGAGGAGGGCTCCCTCCTGGCGGGATACGAGTGGGTCTGGCAGGACGCCGCCCTCGCCGGGTATATCGGCCTCAACGTCCGCAGCAATCAGCTGTCCGTCCCCGATCCGGGCAACCCGGTGGTGGGAACGGGCGTCGGGCTGAAGGTCGCCGGCAACTTCTATGCGACGCCGACCGACCGCACCATGGTCTCCGCCTACGGCTCGTACTCGACCAAATTCAACGCCTACTACTCCCGCCTGCGGGTCGGCTACATGGTCGCCGACGGCGTCTATATCGGGCCGGAGGCGCTGTTCCTCGGCGACGACTTCTTCCGGCAATACCGCATCGGTGCGCACCTGACCGGCGTCCGGTTCGGGCCCGTCCAGATGTCCGTCGCCGCCGGCTATGTCCGGGACCGGGTTCAGGGATCCGGTTACTATTCCAGCGTCGAGGCTCGATCGACGTTCTAGCGCTCCGGCGGGTCATCGCGAAAGCGGCGCGTGCCGGCGGCGTGTCCGACCCGCGGTCCCGGCGGCGAGATCCCGGACCGGGCGCAAGGCGCCCTGCGGACCGCCTCGATCCAGGTGTCGAAGTCTCGCCAGCCTGCCTCGGCAGCCGCGCCCAACGCCCACTCGCGTGGCTGAAGCGCTCGCATGCGGTCTGTCACGGAGGGCCAACCTTCCGGCAGGCCTGTCGGACGGGCGTGATGGTAGCGGATCCGCGCATCGTCGCGATCAACGGGCCCGAGCCGCTCCAGCTCAGTGGCGTGCGGGCTTGCGTCATGGGACCCCCTCCAGTCCTGATGACGTGGGAGGTGCCGGATGGCATCGGCGCTCGGCGGCACGGTTCGTCTGCGCGGAACTCAGCAGCCGGTCACGTCATCGCTTGCCGAAGGGCGGCATCGTCGCGCGCCGGGCCGCCTCACCGCATCCTGCGAACCCGAGGGTCGGAGGTTCGGGTCCTTTCGGACGCGCCATCATTCTCAGACATTGAGCGGCGCTTTCGGGTCGGCGGTTGTTGCCTGTCCACGGGGGAGCGCCGCGCACCGCCCGTTCCCGGCCCCGGGCGAAGACCGCGCCGGCGTCTCGGGCTGCGTTGGCCTGCAGCATCGGCGCGCCACGGGCATGCGTCGCGCGCGCAGCGCCGTGATTCCCCGCCCGATCCGGCGCCCGGAGCTGCTCCGAGAACAGGCCGTAGCGACGTCGGTGCCGGTCCCGGCCGATGCGAATGGCTGGGACGCGGCCCGCTGGATCGGCGCCAGATGCATGTCGGGAGTCCAGCTGAGCTGGATCGAATCGAGGCTGGCTGAGTTCCTCACTGCCTACCGAGGCCAATCAGGAGGAACTCTCATGCGCATGCGCTATCTGCTACCCCTCGTCGGCCTGCTCGCGCTCACGGCCTGCAAGGATGAGAAGAAGGCCGAGAATCCCGCGCCTCCGCCCGCCAGCACCAGTACCGCACCGGCAAACCCCGCACCGTCGACGACGACCACCAATCCGCCTGCGGCCAACAAGCCGGCGAACCAATAAGGTGACGTGCCGATCCCGCGCGATGGCGTTTGGACCACTGCCGTGAGCCGCATCGCCGATCGCGCGGCGTAGGGCTGGCGGGGCTGGCAGGCGCAGTCCAAGGCCTGTTGCCCCGCCCGTCCGCGCCCGACGGGCGGGGCGGGCGCGAGGGTGGCGGTCGCGGGGCGCGGGCCCGCACGGCCTGACGGTTCCCGGCGCCCCGGGCGATCGGCGCGACAGGCACGATCCGGGTCTCGCGCCTCTCGGCCTCGGCCGCTTCAGGTCCCGAATCCGGGCGTCACGCGCCCGCGCGCCGGGCGGCTCGAGATCGCCTGTGCCCTGGACAATCGATCGCGTCGCTTCCGAGATACGAGACCGCGGCGGACGGCACATTCTCCGCTCTCTCGGCCGCGCTGAGGATTTCGTCCTTTCCGGCTCAATATTCAATTTCTGCTGGCTGCCCGCCATATTCTTTCGGTTGCTGCTCGGCCCGAGAGAGCTTGGCCATGCCGAAGTGCAGAACCTGTGGCGTCTCGATCAAAGCGACGGACAGAATGTGCCAGAGCTGCGGCGCCCTGACCGGTGTCAGCATGCCATCGAGTGACGAACCGATCGGCTTCGGCTGGCTCGCCTTCCTCGCGGCCCTCGCGATCTCGCTCACCTACCTCCTGTTCATGGACTGGATGACGCCGTGACGGGGATCACGCGCCCGGTCCCCCGTCCGGTGCCCGCCGGCCATGAGGCACGAAGAGACTCGCCGCAGCGGGCCGGGCGGCCTCAGGTGGGGCTTCCCGCGAGGGACCTTGAGACGCGCATGGGCGCCGAACGGTTCCAGAGTTGGCGGCCCAAGCCGCGCCGCTCCGCCGCGCCGCTCCGCCTGCCGTTGCGGCTCCCGTCGGCGTGCCGACGCGCGCGCGGCGGCTCATCGGCTGCGATGCGATTCCCGCGCGCGGCATTGTTTGGCGGACCAAATCATAGGGCGCCATACGGCGTACCGGATGTTCACCCTTCCGCTTTTCTCCATTGTTTCTGCAACACAAATCAACCTCCGATTGGGATGGATGGTGCATAATGCAGCTGTCTTGGAGGTGAACAACCATGCGGCTGCTCGCAAAATCTTTCTTTCGCGATGAAGGTGGCGCCACCGCCATTGAGTACGGCATGATCGCGGCGCTCATCGCCGTCGCCATCATCGCGTCTCTTCAGATGGTGGGTAATAACCTGACCAACAAATTCAACGCCATCGCCGGTAATCTGAACTAGCCTGTGTTGATCTGGTGCGCCGCGGCTCTTCTGCCGTCGCGCACGCGGGACGCCGAAGGTGGACGCCAGCCGCAGCAGTGCCGGACGGGTGAGATGGGGCGGGAGACGGTCAATCGGACCCGGAAGAACCGATCACCGGCTCACCGCGCCCCGGCGGCACCCGCCGATCCATTGACTTCATGCCGCGCCTGACTGTTTAGGTCGCCCCATGTTGCGCCCGCGCCATAGTCAGATCCGCCGCCGCAGGGCAGGCTTGCGCTGATTAAACCGCCTGGGTCGACCCGCGATGTCTGTTTACGTCATCGGCGATAGCCATGGTCATTATCTCTTCGCGCGGGCGCAGGCCGCCACGGCGCATTGCCTGCCCGGGCACACCATGCACCGCGCCGGCCGCGACGGGGTGCAGCACCTCCTCGCGCCGATCGAGCCTGCCGCAGGGGACGACTACATCTTCGTCTTCGGCGAGATCGACGTGCGCCAGCACCTGATCCGCGTGGCCACCGAGAAGGGCTGGGCCTACGAGGCGGTCGTGACCGAACTCGCTGACCGCTACGTCACGGCCCTGCGCGCCTCACTCGACGGTCTCGCACACCGGCCCCGGGTGAGCCTTCTGGGCATCGTCCCGCCCTTCGATCACCCGCGGGGCGCCCGGGTGCTGCCGCCGCACGGTCCCCTGCGCGACCGGCTCGTGGTGTGGTACCTGCTGAACGAGGCGCTGAAGGTGCGCGCCCGCGCGGCCGGCTTCGGCTTCATCCCGATCCCGAAGCTCTATCACGCGCGCGACGGATCGCTGAAGCGGCGCTACAGCGACGGGTTCGCCCACATCGCCAAGGACTGCACCGAGCCCGTGATCCGGGCGGTCGAGAGGGCGCTGGGCGTGGACCTGTCGTTCCGCCCGCTGCCCCGCCGACGCCATCTCCTGCGCTCGGTGATGCGCCAGATCGCGATCGCCAACGATGACTGGTCCGCTCTCTGGTCCCTGGGCGAGAGCCTCATCGACGCCTAGCGGGCCTGGCGCGAGACGACCCCGGTGCCGCCTTGCCGCCGCCCGACGTCCCGGCCGGTCGCGCGAGGCGGGCTGATCCCGCATCCGGTCCGGATCTGCATCCCGGGAGCCGGGGACAGGTGATGGGCGCGACGCCCGAGGCCGCGCAGGAGTTTCGCCCGGACGGAGGCGACCCCGCCCGGTCCTGACCTGCCGCCGACACGGTTTCGTGCCGCAGAATCGCTGAAATGCGACCAGTCCGCCACGAGACTGCGCGGGCGCGGCGGCTTGCGTGGATCGGCCCAGGGTGCATCGTGATCGGATGACAAGCACCTTCCCCTTTCCAGCTGGACCTGCAGCCTGACATCTCCGCGCGGCACGCGATTGATCTGACGCAAACGCAACCGGCTCTGTGCGGCCGGATCGATGCGGCGCGCCAGGCTTTCGCACGGGCGTCGGCGGCCCGCTCCCGCAGCGCGGCGACGTGGGCGGCCGGTTCAGCGGCGCGGGTCTCCACGCGCAGGCGAGCGCCGCCTCAGAGATGGGCGCTCAGACCGGCCCACGGTCCGGCACCCGGCCGATCATGGTCAGGGCACGCTCGATCGGTCGCGGGCCGCGTCGGCCCGTCCGAGCGCGGGCCAGGACGCATTCTGTTCGGTCGGACCTCGGAGCGCGCCGAGGGGGACGGTGCAGGCCGGACGCGGCGGAAAGACGTGGCGGGTCGTCTTGTCGGGGTAGAGCCGGCCGCTGAGGGCGCGGGCGAGAACGTCGGCGCGGGTCGGCGCCAGGGTCGCACGCCACGAGAGCAGTTCGACCTCGGCATAGTCGAAGACGTGGACGGGCACCCGGACGAGCCGCAGGACCCGGGCGGCCGCGAGGCGATGGTGGCCGTCGAGAAGCGCGTTGACGCTGCCCTCGATGCAGATCGGCTGCGTCCAGGCCTCCGCCTCGAGGATCATGGCGACGACCGCGCGCACGCGCGCCGGAACCGTCTCTTCCGTGGGGCGAAGCAGCCCCACGGGCAGGAGAACGCAGTCGAGATCGCTCATGGCACGCTCCATGTCGGCGAGGGCCCGCGAGGGCTTCAGGGACGGCTTCAGGACTGACGCACCCGCAGCAGGAGCGCGCAGGAGGCGAGGTACAGGATCGAGACGGCGGGGAAGACGGCCTGGAGCCCGGCCAACTGGGCGACGCCGCCGCCCAGCGCGACGCCGGCCATCGCGGCGGCCTGCGTGGTGCTCTGCACGACGCCCAGGATGTGGCCCTGCCGATGCGCCGCCGCCTCGCGCGAGATGAGGCCGGTGAGAACCGGCGTCGTGGCGCCCAGGAGCACGCCCCAGAGGCCGTAGCCCGCCGCGAACACGGCGATGTGGGGCGTGGTCCCGGCGGCCAGAACGACAGCGGCACAGGCGAGGGCGATGCCGGCGATGCCGGCGAGCGCTCCGCGCCGGGTGAGACCCTCGAACGCCCGCGCCCAGAGCGCCGCGGAGGCCACGAAACCGGCCGCCATGAGCCCGTAGCAGAGGCCGATGACCCAGTTCTCGACCCCGAAGGTCGCGCGTACGTAGAGGGCGAACGGCATCTGCGGCATGAGCCGGCTCGCGATCAGGCCGCCCTGCGCGATCAGGAGACTGGCGATCACCGGATTGCGCCAGACCGCGGCGGAGGCCGGATCGGCGCGCGGGGTCCGCGGCGCGTCAGCCCGGTCCGGAAGGACGGTGAGCACGGCGAGGCCGCAGAGGCCACACAGCCCCGAAGCGGCGGCATTGATCCAGAGGAAGCTCGCATGGTCGAGGATCACACCGCCGAGCACGGCGCCCCCCAGCGACCCGACATTGGTGGAGACCTGCAGGACGGCGAACAGACGGCCGCGGCACTCGGCGGGCACGAGGCCGACCCCGTAGGCCTGGGCCGGCGCCGAGAAGCCCGCGCAGGCACCCTGCACGAAGCGGAGCAGGATGATCACCACGGCATCGCCCGCGAAGGCCAGGCCGAGCTGAGTGATCGCCAGGCCCGCCAGGGCGCGCACCATCATCAGCCTGTGGCCGTAGCGATCGCCCATCCGCCCCCACAGGCTGCCGGTCAGGGCGATCCCCAGCATCGGGGCGACGTAGGTGCCGGTGGAGGCGAGGCCGAACGCGGCGTCCGACGTGCAGAGCGCCTTCAGGCGGAGCGGCCAGAACGGCCCGCTCATCTCCATGGCGCCCATGGTGACGAGCTGGATCGCGAACAGCAGGCGGACGATGCCGGTCGTGCGCGGCATGTCAGCGGCCGTCCGTCGCCGGATCGAGCGGGTTCGGCAGCCTGTGCTGGAGCCGGTAATCGGCGTAGCGCTGGAGATGCATGCGCAGGAGCGAGCGCGCGGTCCACGGCGCGCGGAGGAAGGCGTCGCGCTCCGCCGACCAGAGCGCCGGATCGACGCGGTCTGCCACCGCCGCGAAGGCCGCGCGCGTCTCTGCGCCCAGGATCTCCCAGAGGCGGGTGGCGGGCAGCGCGTACGCGGCGGTCAGCGCCAGGGCGAGTTCGTGGAGATGGCAGACGAAGCAGGCATTGAGGACGAGGGCGCGGACGGGCTCGATGTCGTCCCGGAAGACCGTCGGCAGGATGCCGGGGTACCGGTAGGGCTCGAGCGTCAGCCCGCGCGCCTCGAGGAGCGGCGCGAAGGTGCGCCCGTCTCCGAAGTCGCGCACGAGGATGCGCAGCGGGCGACCGGCGGGATCGAAGACGACGCTGGCATTCTGCTGATGCGCCTCCAGGCCGACCCCGTAGAGGAGGTAGATCGCCACGACGGGCTGCACGACGGTGCGGGCATAGGCGCGGAAGAACGCCTCCGGATCCCCGCGCCCGATCAGGGCGGTCACGAAGGGGCGCCCGGTCTCGGGGAGCCCCGTGAACAGGGCCGCGACCGGCACGGCCAGGTCGCCCGCGCAGGCCGCGAAGGCGGGGGCCGTCGCGCGGAACACGACCGAGAGGTTCTTCCCCGGCGCGTTGTCGCGGTGCATCGCGTGGCGGTAATGGTAGGCGACCTCCTCGGGATAGATCGCGAGCCGGCCGCCGAAGCCCTGTTCGCGCTCCAGGATGGTCGCGATGACGGCGCTGTTGCGCGGTCCCATGTGGATCGACTTCGCCTGGAGGCTGCGCTGCTCGCTCGTCATCCAGAGGGCGATCGGGAGCTTGATGAAAGGGGCGTCCGGCGGCCCTTCGGGCATCATCGTGCGGAACGACATGCTCGGCGCGGTCTCGATCTCCGGACCGTCGAGGATCAGGATCCCCTCGGCCGTGGCGTCGGCGAAGTGGGCCCGCACGAAGGCTTCGAGATGCCAAGCATGGATGGGCAGGGGCAGCCAGTCCGCGGCGTCGAGGCCGCGCGCGACGAGCCCGGCCCGCCACCGCTCCCATGTCTCCGGGAAGGCCGCCGCGAACCAGTCGTGGACGCCCCCCACATGCGGCATCGTCTCCACATGGGCCATGTCGGCCCTGAGGGCCGCGACCCGGACGCGGACCCGGGCGCCGAATTCCGGCGACAGGGCGGCGATCTCGGCCGCGCTCAGGCCGGGGCGCGTCTTCCAGGTGGGATAGAAGGGATGCCCTTCGAGGGCGCCCCATTGATCGAGGAGGATCGCGGTCCCGCGCACGTCGCCGTGCCGCCGCAGATAGGCCGGAAGATCCGACGCGCCCGCCTCACGGATGCGACGCGCGAGGTCCCGGTTCCAGCTCTGCCGATGGCGGCGCGCCGCGACGTCGTTGGCGATGCTATTGGCCATGTCGGCCTTCAGCGCGGCCAGGCCCTCCGGGCTCGGCGCGACGTCGAACTGGTCCCGGACCAGGTCCAGGAACGCGTCCGGATCCTCGACTGGTTGCCGGTCGCCGCGCGTCCCGACCAGCGCGACCGGACCGTCCAGGACGACGGTGCGGGCCGGCGCCACGACGAGGCGCGCGAAGTGGAGCTGCGCGTCCCGACCCGGCAGCGGCAATTGGGCCGCCCGCCCGTCGGGCGACGGCACGAGGCGCGCCACATCGAGGAGGCTCTCGGCGAACAGGCAGCGCACGAGCCGCCGCAGGGCGTTGCGGCGCGCTTGGGCGAGCCGGGCGGGATCGCCCGTGACCGCGCCCGCGGGGCGCTCCGCGGCGGGCGAGCCGGTCACTGGGCCGCCTCCAGCCAGGTCCGCGGCAGGTAGGCGAGCGGATCGCCCGCGACGCCGCCCATGTAGCCGAGCGCCCAGCGGTGGATCTCGTCGAGATGAGGCGCGGGCACGGACAGGCCCGCGGCCATCCGCACGAGGAGGCCGAGCCCGTAGACCACGTCCTCCCGGAAGGCGCGGCTCGTCCGGTCGAGCACGAAACCGCCCGCGGCCGGGTCGTGGACCAGCGGCGCGCGGATGCCGGCATAGGCCCGGTTCGTGCGCAGGATCGTGAGCATCGTGGCGGTGTCGGCGATCTGGTCGCCATAGGCCTCGATGATCTCGGTTCCGAGCGGCTTCACCGAGGCGAGATCGATCCCGAGCCGGTCCTCGGCGGCGCGCCGCAGCGCCTGGTTCTCCCCGTCGCAGCGCTCCAGGAAATAGGCCCCGAGTTCCGGGCAGTCCGTCCACCAGCAGAAGTCTTCCGGCAGCGTCCGGTCGCGCCACTGGCCGTAGGGGCCGACCAGCCCGTAGACCACCGCACTGTGCATGATCGGGTTGCCGGGGGTCAGGGTGATCTCGAGATAGTCGTGCAGCATCTCCACGGGCGCCGCGAACAGCCGGGTCAGATGCGACGCGAGTTCGGCCCGAGCCTCCCGGCTCTCCCGGCGATGCGTCGCGGCGTGGAGCCGCTGCTTGGCGCCGCCCATCCGCACGCTCCGGCCGGGCACGAGGTCGAAGGCGGTGTGGGGCACGTCCTTCAGGCCCCAGATCACCGCGTTCGGCCGGCTGGCCAGCGTCGCCGCGGCGAGCCAGTCGAACCCGCAGAAGCCCGGGATCGCGCCGACATAGACGGGCTTCTCGCGCGGCAGGTGCGGGGCGATCGCCCGCAGCACCGCGCTGCGCCCATCGGCCGGGACCGTGACCACGACCAGATCCGCGTGGCGCACCGCACCGGCCGGATCCGTTCCCACCTGCGCGGGCGCTCCGGGCAGGGCCGACCCGTCGGGCAGGCGGGCGACGATCCCGCCCGCCGCGCCACCGACGACTTCCGGATTCGACGTGAGCCAGGAGACACGCACGCCCGGCTGCCGGCTGAACAGCACGGCGTTGAGGTGGCCGGTCCGGCCGCCGCCGCAGAGGGTGACGTTGAGGGGGGCCATGGCGTTAGGCCACCGCCAGAAGTGGCATTTCGGGGCGCGCGGGCGCGCCCGCGCGGCGGCCGAGCCACTCGTCGAGCCGGTCCCAGACCGTCGGGTCGTGCAGATTCTTCGACGCCATCCAGGCGTCGTCGAAGATGGTCTGAAGGTATTTCTCGCCGCCATCGGCGACCGAGACGAGGATATTGCCGGCGATCCGCCCCGCGGCGACGAGTTCCAGCGCCTTGTAGAGGGTGCCGCCGGTGGAGCCGCCGACCAGCAGCGCGTAGCGGCGGGCGAAGTAGCGCGCGGTCTCGAAGGCCTGCGCATCCGCGACCCGCAGGCCGAGATCGATGCAGCCGTAATCGAGGACGAGGCCGACCGTGTCGCCCTCGGGCGTGCCGGTGCCGGACTGGTAGTAGGGGTGGCCGGGACCGCCGAACACGATCGAGCCCTCGGGCTCGACGGCGGCGATGAGGGTGCGGGCATTGTGCGCCTTGAGGCCGCGGCCGATCCCCGTCACCGAGCCGCCCGTCCCGACGCAGCCCACATAGGCGTCGATCCGGTCCCCGACCTGCGCGATCGCCTCGCGGACGAAGCCGCTGTAGCCGCCCGCATTCGCACTGTTGTCCGACTGGTTCATGAAGATCGCGCCGGGGATCTCCGCGGCGATCTGCGCCGCCAGGCGCTGCCGCTCGACCACCGCGACCTCGTCCTCGCGATAGGTGCCCGTGACGGTGCGGATCTCCGCGCCCAGGGCCCGCATCACGGCGATCTTGTCCGGCGCGGCGTGGTGGTCGACCACCGCGATGAAACGCAGCCCGAACTCGACGGCCGCGATGGCGAGGCCGATGCCGGTATTGCCGGAGGAGGATTCGACGACCACCCCGCCCGGCCGCAGGCGCCCGGACTTAATGGCGGCCAGCACCATGCTGTAGGCCATCCGGTCCTTGGTGCTGCCACCGGGGTTCATCTTCTCCATCTTGAGGAAGAGCCGCGTCGGCCCGGGCGGGACGGCGATCCGCAGGAGCGGCGTGTTGCCGATGAGATCGGAAACCGTGTCGACGATCATGGGGCGACCTCACGTGTCCTGGACGAAGATGAACGCGCCGTCGGGGGCGGGGCCGGCGACCAGCCGCGCGGGCATGGGATGCCGGTGGAACTCGTTCTCCAGAAGGTCCATCTGGTAGCCGGCCGTGTTCGCGTAGATCAGCAGATCCCCGGCCTGGGGCGCGCTGGCGAAGGCCAGCAGCCGGTGTGAGACGACGTCGCCGTCGAGGCAGCTATGGCCGGCGATGGAGGCCCGCAGGGGCGCCGGGTCCGGATCCCGCGGCGCGGCGGGGACCAGGATCGGATCGACGAGGAACTCGGAGGCGAACCAGGTCTCGCAGGCGCTGAAGCTGCTGCCCTCGACGAAGACGGTCGCCGTGCCATCCCCGACGGGCTTCGTCCGGATCACGCGGAACAGGCTGATCGCGGCCTGATCGACCAGGCTGCGGCCCGGCTCGAGCGCGAGCTGCAGGCCCGCCGACCGGACATAGCCGGCGACCGTGGTGCCGCGACAGGGCGCCTGCAGGAGGCGGGTGAGCCAGTCGGCGGCGGTCAGGGCGCTGCCGTAGGGGTAGAAATCGGCCGGAACCCGGCCGGTGCTGAAATCCGCAGGTCCCAGCGCGGCGAGGTGGCGGGCGTAGAGGTCCGGTTCGACGTAGCGCACCGGCAGACCGCCGCCGATGTCGATCAGCCGCGCCGACAGACCGAGGCCCGCCGCGACCTCGACCAGGGCGGCAACCTCCTCGATCGCCAGGGCACGGCTCGCGAAACCGTAGCCGGGCAGGTGAAGGTGGAAGCCCTCGAACGCGAGGCGGGCACCGCTCCGGGCCAGGCGGCGAAGCCCCTGCCGCACGGCGTCGGCACCCATGCCGAACCGGGTGCGGCCGGCCGAGCCCGGCCGATAGCGCAGCAGCACCCGCGCCCGGCCGGTCGGCCCGAGGACGGTGGCGAGGTCGTCCAGCTCTTCGAGCGAGTCGACCGCGATGAGGGCCCCCGCTTCGACGAGCTGCCTGAGGAAGGGCACGGTCTTGGCGGGGCCCGTCGCGCAGAGGCGGTCGGCCCCGGCCCCCGCCCGCACCGCATCCTCGAACTCGGCGGGACTGGACACGTCGACGCCGACGCCGGCGGCGACGGCGGCCCGGGTCAGCGCCCGGGACTTGTTGGCCTTGGCGCCGTAGAAGATCGCGTGGTCGACGCCCTGCGCGGCGAGCGCGCTCCGCATCCGCTCGACGTTGCCGGCGACGGTGTGCGGCCAGACGATGTTCAGGGGCGAGCCGTACCGGGCCACGAGCCCCCGCAGGCCCGCGGGCGCGTCCCGGATCACCCGCTCGATGCGCGGGTCGAGGAGCGGGGGCAGCGGCGGCGGCCCCGGCCGGGCAGGCAGGGCCGGACCGTCGGCGCTCAGCGTCGCGCTCACAGGTCGACCGCCATGGACAGCAGGTAGGTGCGGGGCGCGCCCTGGAAGAAGGTCCCGAACGAGGCGACCCCGGTCCAGAATCGTGTCCCGGTCGCGTTCAGCACGGTGGCGCGGAACGTCGTCCGGCGGCCGTCGATCAGGGTCACGTAGCGCAGGCCGAGATCGAGCCGCGTCCAGTCCGGCAGGGCCTGCCGGTTCGCCAGATCGACGAATTGGCGCCCGGTATAGATCACCGCGCCGTCGAGGGTGAGGCCCGGCAGCCCGGGCAGGTCCCACTCGGCGCCGAGGCTCGCCTGCACCTCCGGCACCCCGATCGGCCGGTGCCGCAGATTGGTCGCCAGCGCCGTCCGCACGAGGCGGCCGTCGAGCAGCGCGACGCCGCCGATCACCCGCACCTGCGGGGTGATCTCGCCGAACAGGCTGAGTTCGAGCCCGCGCACGCGCTGCGCGCCGGTCGCGGCGAAGCGGTTCTGCGGGCCGAGTTCGCCACCGGGCTTCGTGATCCGGAAGGCGCCGAGCGTGGCGCCGAGCCGGCCGAGATCGAGCTTCACGCCGGCCTCGACCTGACGGGCTACGTAGGGCGCCAGGACCTCGCCGGAATTGCGCGCCACCGTGGGCGCCATGTCGCCGCGGCTCAGGCCCTCGACGTAGTTGCCGTAGAGCGAGACCGCCTCCCAGGGCCGCACCACGAGGCCGGCCACCGGGGTCGTGGCGCCCTTGTCGTAGGACGCGGTCAGCGTGCCGGCATTCGCGAGGTAGTTGTGGCCCTCGACCCGCTGCCGGCGCACGCCCAGCGTCAGCAGGACGCGCTCGTCCAGCGCCGCGAGCGTGTCGGCCACCGAGATGCCCGACAGGGTGCTGGCGGACAGGCGCGGCCGGCCGGCCCCGTCGATCGGGGCGATGTAGGAGACGCGGCGCGGCGCGTAGAGGTTCGACAGATAGGCGCTCCGGCCCGGGGAGACCCACCGCCCGGTCGCCTCGTCGTAGGCGGAGGCCTGCACCGTGAGGGCGTGGTGGAGAAACCCGGTGTCGAACCGCGCCCGCAGGCCGCCATCGGCGGTGAGGCGGTCGACGCTCAAGGCGTAGAATTGCGGCGTGCTGGTCGTGTCGCCGCGGAGGTTGAGGATGGTCGGCGCCGACTGGAAGTAGCGCTCCACCCCCGTCTGTGCGCCGCCGAGATCGGCGAACAGCGTGAGCTGATCGGTGAGGTCGTACTCCGTGCGCAGGAGGCCGCCGTGATCGTCGATGTCGGAATATTCCCAGGGCTGGGTCAGGTTCAGGCGGCCGGCGGGGGCCCGCGGCACGGGTAGGCCGGCCTTCAGCAGGAACGGGCGCAGCGGCGCGTCGAAGCGGTCGGTCTGCGCCAGCAGGTACAGCCAGGCCCGGAACCGGTCGCCCTGATAGTCGAGGGCCAGCGCCCCGACGCCGGCCGTCTCGGACTGGCGGTCGAAGGGCATGGCGCCGCCATGGAGGCTGCCGACGACGCGGGCGCCCCATTCCCGCCCGGCACCCCAGCGGCGTGCGACGTCGAACGCGCTGCCGCCCCGCGCGGCCGAGCCGTAATCCAGGGTGACGCGGGTCAGGTCGTCGCCGGCGCGCTTGGGGACCACGTTGACCACACCGCCGACCGCACCGTTGGGCGACACCCCCGTGAGGGCCGCCGAGGGCCCCTTCAGGACTTCGATGCGCTCCACGTAATCGGTGAAGATGCGGAAGCTCGGCGCCACGCCGTACAGACCGTCGAAGGCGACCTCGCCACTGGTGTTCTCGTTGGCGGGGAAGCCGCGGACCGAGAAGGAGTCGAACGGCGCCCCCGTGGTCTGGGTGGCGCGCACCGAGGGGTCGACGACGAGGGCCTCCGAGACCGTCCGCGCCTGCCGGTCGCGGACGAGCGCGTCGGTGTAGCTGACGATGCTGAAAGGCGCTTTCTGAGCCTCGGTGTTGCCGAGCAGGCCGAGCCGTCCGCCCTGCGCCACCTGGCCGCCGGCATAGGCCGGAACGGGGCCGAGGCGCCGTGCCGTGCCCTCGTCCGAGAGCTCGTCGAGGACGATGTCGGGCTCGGCCGGACGCCCCTCGGCCGCGGCCTCGTTGACAGCGGCCACCGCGACAGCGGCGACGGATGAAATCAACAGCGCGCGCGTTAATTGTCTGTTCTTGTGTAATAATGATTTCATTGCCAAATCTATCGACTAAAAGATCGGACAACGGTTCGCACTTGAAGTCATTCAAAGTGGTCGCACGTCGTTGTGCGCCGGATATCTCAGATTGAAAATGATTCGACAAGAATTACGTGGCGATGTCTGCAAGATTTAGCTTGTACTTATTCCAAACAACATACAACTTGCGAGATTGTCTTTGTCATTACAGTGTGTGGTCCGCCGATCCAGGGCCGGCGTGGGACGGCGCGGGCCAACGCGTGCGGGGGATCCGCGCTCGGGACCGCCGTGGTGCCCCGGTGACTGGCGGATCCGGACTTCGTCGGGGTCGCTCGACGGTACATTCCCAGGCGCAGCCACACCGGCGCGGCGGATGCGGCTGCGCCGCTTCCGCATCGCAGGGCCGGATGGACGACGTGCCCCTGAAAAAGACGAGTCCTCAGTCGGCCAGAGGGCTTGCCCAGCGGAATCGGCCGCCGGAAGGCCCCGTCAGGGGGTGACGCGGCCCAGGAAGCAGCGCTTCACGCCGGCATCGGCGACGGAATCGGTGCGGATCGGTGCACGGCCGGCGCGCGCGTGCAGGACGGACGCGGCGCCCGGGTCTGCTCTCGGTGCGGCGGCCGATCCACCCGGAGGTGGCTCTCGACGTGGCCGCGGGACATCTCCGGGCTCGAGGCGGATCCCGAACCGTCCCTGCGCTCGATCAACTGGTCCGGCCGACGGGATGATGACCGGCCCGCTGGGGTATGAGCAGGACGCACGCGACCATGATCGCGGCGAGCACAGCCGAGATCGTCAGGTCGCTGATCGCCAAGCCGCCCTGCGCGGCAGGCTTGTCGAGCGAGTTGGCGAGCGTCGCGCCCAGCGGTCGCGTCAGGATGAAGGCCGCCCAGAACAGCGCCGTCCGAGACACTCTGGTGCAGGCGTACAGGCCCGCCGTCACGACCAGGGCGACGCCGATCAGCGCGGCGCTTCCGTTGAACCCGAGCGGTGTGTCGTCGGCCATCCAGTCGCCCAGAGCCGTGCCGAGCGTCTGCGAGACCATGATGGTCAGCCAGTAGAAGCCTTCCACCCTCGGCGTCGCGACGGTCTCGACGGCCACCGTCCCCTCCGACCGATACCAGAGGGCGAGCGAGGCGAGCACCAGCGCGAACAGCGCCAGCGATCCGCCGAGATAGCCGATGCCCAGCGACCGGTCGAAGAAGTCAGCCATGGTGGTGCCGGCGAGCGTCGTCGCGGTGATGACGGACCAGTACAGGCCGGGGTGGAAGCGCTCGGCCCGGATCTGGGCCGTGACCGCCACGACGAGGATGGCCGCGAAGATCAGGGTCCCGACGAGGTAGCCCAGGCCCAGAGTGAGGGTCACGGCGTTGCCGCCGACCTCGCCCAGGGTGGTGGCGACGATCTTGATCGCCCAGAACGCCAGCGTGATCTCCGGGACCTTGCTCGTCCCGCTCGCGGTCCTGTCGTCGCGCATGAACGTGGGCTCCTCTGAGGGGACGTGGGGCTGCGTCGTGTGCCGGTGGGCGATGGCCGCGCCGAAGGCCCTCAGGGACCGATGAGCCGTCTCAGCCGGTCGAGGTTGGCGAGCTGCTGGAGGGCGTTGTCCCGGTCGGCCGCGGCGAGGCCGAGGATCACCGCCTCCAGCGCGATCAGCGTCGTGGCGTGGAGGGCGACTTGGTTGGCGCGCCCGCGCCGGGCCAGCAGGACGACCGTGGCCTGCCGGGCGAGGGTGCTGGTCTGCGTGTCGGTCACCAGCACCACCGGCAGGCCCAGGCGGCGGGCTTCGCCCATCACGGCCTGCACCTCCCGGTAGGGCTGGCCGTAGGCGAGCAGCAGGACCGCGTCGTTCGCCTGAAGGCGGAGGAGCTGGTCGGCCAGCGCCCATCCCGTGGCGTCGAGGAGGAAGCTGCGCCGCCCCGATCGGGTGAGCTGGAACGCCAGGTACCGGGCGAGATGCGCGGACGGGCCGATCCCGAAGACGCCCACGCGCGCCGCCGGGTGCAGGGCGGTGACCGCCGCGAGAATGGATGCCCGCCCGGCCTCCGTCTGCAGCGCCGCCATGCCCTCGCGATGGGCGTCCAGGACGGCGTCGATGGCCCGGCTCGCGTCCGCGCCGGCCTCCGCGAGGGTGCGGCGCATGTCGGCCGCCGGTGTCCTCCGGTCGTCGAGACCGGCCGCGAGCGCCTGCTTGAGGTCCGGCAGACCGTCGAACCCGAGCGCCTGGACCGTGCGGATGACCGTCGCGTCCGACGTTCCGAGCTGGGCCGCGATCTGGGCCGCCGAACTGGCTAGGACTGCCGCGCGGTTCTGGTCGAGGTAGTTCGCGACCCGGGCCGCCGCCGGGGACAGCGAGGGCGTGAGGCGCCTGACCACGGTGCCGAAATCCTCCGCCACGGACTCTCCCTCGGTCGAAGCCACCGTCGGCGGATCGCCGCGTGTTGTGGCGCACGCTACATATATATTGACAGATGTAGTGTTAGCTACAATTTTCGGCCCGGGCAAGCCGTCCCGGCACGGTCGGCCGACAGGAGGCTCACGACATGACGGTGGATCGGATGCGGGCGGGGCTGCCCGCCCCCGCGACCTTCCCCGCCTCATTGACCGTATGCGTCGAAGCGCCGACCGTGGCACCGGCATTCGGAGCGGCGCGCGGCGTGCAGGGCGTCCTGCGGGGCGCGGGGGCCGCGCGATGACCGCTCATCCATCGATCCCCACCGGCCGGCACAGGGGCACAGGGGGTGGAACGCCGTCGTCCCGCTCGGACGCGTCGCGCCCGCGGTCCGGTCGCGGCAAGCGCATCGGCGCGGCCCTGATCGCGTGCGCCGTCGGGGGCGCCGCCCTCCGCTATGGCGCGTCGCCCGCGCCGCCCGCCCCGGCTGCGCCCCCTCAGGCTCCGGTCCCCGTGGTGACGGCTCCCGTGCGGAAGCAGAACGTTCCCATCACCCTGACGGGCGTCGGAACGGTCAATGCCCTGAACGTCGCGACGATCCGCAGCCAGGTCACCGGTTACCTGCAGAGCGCCGACTTCAAGGAGGGCGAATTCGTCCGGCGCGGCGACGTGCTCGCCCGGATCGACCCGCGCCTCTACCGGGCCCGCCTCGAACAGGCGCAGGCCCAGCTCGCCAAGGACCAGGCGCTGCTCGCCAACCAGAAGACCAACCTCGCCCGCAACGAACCCCTGCTGCAGAAGGGCTTCGCGACGGACCAGCAGGTCGTCAGCGAGCGCGCGCAGATCGCGCAGACCGAGAGCGCCGTGAAGGGCGATCAGGCCGCCATCGACTCCGCCCAGACCGAGCTGGATTTCGCGACCCTGCGGGCGCCGTTCGACGGCGTGACCGGCATCCGCCGCGTCGACATCGGCAACATCATCAATCCCACCGACCCGGGCGGCATCGTCGTCCTGACCCAGGTCCAGCCGATCAGCGTGCTCTTCACCCTGCCCACGGGCGACATCGCGGCCGTGCAGGCGGCCCTCACCCGCGGCGCCGTGCCGGCGACCGTCTACGACCAGTCCGGCGACCGGACGCTCGACACCGGCACCCTGCTGCTGATCAACAACCAGGCCGACCCGCAATCGGGCACCGTGCAGCTGAAGGCGATCTTCCCGAACGCCGAGCGCCAGCTCTGGCCGGGCAGCTTCGTCAACGCCGCGGTGACCACCTCCGTCGAGACGGGCGCGCTGACGATCCCCACCAACGCCCTGCAGCTCAGCGACAAGGGCCAGTTCGTCTACGTGGTCGGCGGCGACGACACGGTCTCGGTCCGTCCGGTCAAGGTCCGGCAGCGCACCCGCGGCGTCGCCCTGGTCGCGGAGGGCCTGAAGGAGGGCGAGACGGTCGTGGTCCAGGGCCAGTACCGGCTGAAGCCCGGCACGCGGATCACGCCCGCCTCGCCCGACCAAGTGCCCGACACCTCGACGGCCTCGGCGGGGATGCTGCCATGAACCTCTCCTCCGGCTTCATCCGGCGGCCCATCGCCACCGGCCTGCTGATGCTCGCCGTCGTGGTGCTCGGCGCGATCAGCTACACGCTCCTGCCGGTCGCCGCGCTCCCGAACATCGACTCGCCGACCATCCAGGTCACGGCCCAGCTGCCCGGCGCCGACCCGAAGACCGTCGCCGCCTCGGTGGCCACCCAGCTCGAACGCCAGTTCGGCCAGATCCCCGGCCTCACCCAGATGACGTCGAGCAGCGGCACGGGCTTCACGCAGATCGCGCTGCAATTCGACCGCAGCCGCACCGTCGATTCGGCCGCGACCGACGTCCAGGCGGCGATCAACGCCACGCAGGGCCAGCTGCCGGCAGCGCTCCTCAACCCGCCGACCTACCGCAAGACCAACCCGGCCGACGTGCCGATCCTGCTGATCGCCATGTCGTCGGACGTGTTCCCGATCACGACCGTGAGCGACTACGCCTACTCGCTCATGGCCCAGAAGATCTCGCAGATCCCCGGCGTCGGCCTCGTCGGCGTCGGCGGCCTGCAGAGCCCGGCCATCCGGATCCAGGTCAACCCGGCCCAGCTCGCCGCCGAGAACCTCGATTTCGAGACGGTGCGCACCGCGCTCGCCAACCTCACGGTGCTGCAGCCCAAGGGTCAGCTCTATGGCGGCCAGCAGGCCGTGGCGCTGCAGAGCAACGACCAGCTGATGACGGCGGCCGGATTCGAGGACGCCGTCGTCGCCTACCGGAACGGCGCCCCGATCCGGGTCCGCGACATCGGGCGCGCGATCAAGGCGCCCCAGGACGTCACCGTCGCGGGCTGGGTCGGCGAGAAGCCGGCCGTGGCGCTCGCCGTGCAGCGGGCCCCGGGGGCCAACGTCATCGCGACCGTGGCGGCCATCAAGAAGGCCCTGCCGCAGCTCCAGGCCTCGCTGCCGCCGGGCATCGACGTGAAGATCGCCTCGGACCGGACCCAGACCATCCAGGCCAGCGTCGCGGACGTGCAGTTCACGCTGCTCCTGACCATCGCGCTGGTGGTCGGCGTGATCGCGCTGTTCCTGCGCCGGCTCTGGGCGACCGTGATCCCCGCCGTCTCGGTGCCGATCTCCCTCGTCGGCACCTTCGCGGTGATGTACGTGCTGGGCTACAGCCTCGACAACCTGTCGTTGATGGCGCTGACCATCGCCATCGGCTTCGTGGTCGATGACGCCATCGTCATGGTCGAGAACATCGTCCGCCACATCGAGGAGGGCGCCACGCCGATGCAGGCGGCGCTCGACGGGGCCGGCGAGATCGGCTTCACGATCCTGTCGATCTCCATCTCTCTCGTGGCGGTGTTCATCCCGCTGTTCCTGATGGGCGGCATCGTCGGGCTGATGTTCCGCGAGTTCGCCGTGACCGTGGCGGTGTCGATCCTCGTCTCGGTCGTCGTCTCGCTGACGCTGACGCCGATGATGTGCGCCCGGCTCCTGCCGGGCCATGAGACGAGGCCGCCCGGACGCCTGTCGCGCGGGCTGGAGAACTTCTTCACCTGGCTCACCGCCCGCTACAACGCCGGGCTGACGGTCGCCCTGCGCCACCGCCTCCTCACGCTGCTGACCTTCTTCGGCACGGTCGCCCTGACGGGCTACCTGTTCGTGGTGATCCCCAAGGGCTTCTTCCCGCAGCAGGATACCGGCCTGATCGTCGGCATCAGCGAGGCGGCCCAGGACGTCTCGCCCGAGGGCATGAAGCAGCGCCAGCAGGCCATCCTGAGGATCATCACCCGGGATCCGGCCGTGGCGGACGTGGCCGGCTATATCGGCCCCGGCGGCCCGACCGTGACGGAGAATAACGGCCGCGTGTTCATCAGCCTGAAGCCGCAGGGCGAGCGGGACGTCACCGCCGATCAGGTCATCCGGCGCCTCTCGGCGGCCCTCGACCAGGTCCAGGGCATGAAGGTCTACATGCAGGCCGCCCAGGACATCACCATCGGCGCCCTCGTCTCGAAGACGCAGTACCAGTTCACCCTCAAGGACATCGACCAGGAGGAGCTCGACCATTACGGCCCGAAGCTGCTCGAGGCGCTGCGGACGCTGCCCGAGCTGACCGGCGTGGCGAGCGACCAGCAATCGGCGGCGCGCATGCTCGACGTCGTGGTGGACCGCACGGCCGCCGCGCGCCTCGGCATCGACCCGGCCGCCGTCGACAACACCCTCTACGACGCCTTCGGCCAGCGCCACGTCGCGCGCATCTACGCGCCGCTGAACTATTACTACGTCATTCTGGAGGTGGACCCGCATTATCAGCTCGGCCCGAATGCCCTGCAGCGGATCTACGTCCGCTCCCAGAACAACACCCCGGTCCCCCTGAGCCAGATCGCCCGGGTGGAGACCGGCGTGATGCCCGCGGTGATCAACCACCAGGGCCAGTTCCCGTCCGTCACGCTGAGCTTCAACCTGGCGCCGGGCGCGACCATCGGGGCCGCGGTCGCGGCGGTCGAGAAGGCTGCCGCCGGCCTGCACATGCCGCCCTCCGTGGCCACCGCGTTCCAGGGCAACGCGCAGGCCTTCCAGACCTCGCTCGGCTCGACGCCGCCCCTGATCCTGGCGGCCCTGTTCGCGGTCTACGTGATCCTGGGCGTGCTCTACGAGAGCACGATCCACCCGCTGACCATCCTGTCGACGCTGCCCTCCGCCGGACTCGGCGCGCTCGCGACGCTGATGCTGGTGGGGCGCCCCCTCGACATGATCGGCATCATCGGGATCATCCTGCTCATCGGCATCGTCAAGAAGAACGGCATCATGCTGGTCGATGTCGCCGTCGCGGCCGAGCGCGCGGGCGGCACGTCGCCCGAACAGGCGATCCACGAGGCCTGCCTGCTGCGCTTCCGTCCGATCCTGATGACGACGCTGTGCGCCCTGCTGGGCGGCGTCCCGCTGATGCTGGGGACCGGAACCGGCTCGGAGATCCGCCAGCCGCTCGGCTACGCCATCGTCGGGGGGCTGGCGGTCAGCCAGGTGCTGACGCTGTTCACCACGCCCGTCGTCTATCTCTACATGGACCGGCTCAGGGCGGTGCGCGCGGGGCGGCGTCCGGCCGTCCCACGGCCCGCGATCGACGCGCGATGAGCGCCCGCCGACACCGCTCGGCCCCGGCGCGCCCGCCTCCGGAATGCGCCAACCGGACGTCCCCGGCCCGCGGCCGGCTGCACCTGGCGAAGGAATGCAAACGATGAGCGCGCTGCGCGACCGCACCTCGAGCAAGGTTCCCGAGGTCACCCTCGGGTTCTGGATCATCAAGATCCTCGCCACCACGCTCGGTGAGACCGGCGGCGACACCGTCACGATGACGCTGGACTGGGGCTATCTCGCCGGCACGGCCCTGTTCGCCGCGATCCTTCTCGTCCTCGTCGTCGCGCAGGTTCTGGCGCGCCGGTTCAACCCGGCCCTGTATTGGGCGACCATCGTCGCCTCGACGACCTTCGGCACCACCATGGCGGACTTCGCCGACCGCTCGCTCGGGATCGGCTACACGGGGGGCAGCGCGCTGCTCGTCGCCTGCCTGACGGCGATCCTCGGGCTCTGGTACGCGTCGGAGCGCACCATCTCGGTCGATACGGTATCCACTCCCCGGGTCGAGGCGTTCTACTGGGCGGCCATCACGTTCTCACAGACGCTCGGCACGGCGCTCGGCGACTGGCTCGCCGACACCGGCGGACTCGGCTACGAAGGCGGTGCGCTCGTCTTCGGCGCAGCCCTCCTGCTCGTGGTCGTCCTGTACGCCCGGACGCAGGTCTCGCGGGTCCTGCTTTTCTGGGCGGCCTTCATCCTCACGCGCCCTCTCGGCGCGACGGTGGGCGACTTCCTCGACAAGCCCGTGGCCGAGGGCGGTCTGAATCTGAGCCGACCGCTGGCTTCGGCGGCCCTCGCGGTGGTCATCGTCGGCCTCGTCCTCCTGCTGCCCCAACGCGCCGGCACACATCCGCGCGCGGGCGACAAAGGCCGAGCGGGCCTGATGTGATGCTCGGGATCGACGCGCGCGGTCCGCATGCGGGGCGACGGGGCGCGTCTGCGTCTTGGTCTCAAGGGCTCCGAAGCGGGGCGGCGAGATCCGGCCGGCTCGGGATGCTGGTAGCGTGCCCTCGGACGATCGGGTTGAGCCGGCCTGCGACGGGCCGCGTTCGGGCGGGGATCGGGAAAGGCCGACCTCCCGGCACTCTGGGCGGCGCGCCGGGAACGACCGGGCGGCATCACGGCAGGGCATGATGGAGCGGGTTGATTTTCTGGGGCTCCAGGCCTTTCTCAGCATCGCGAACTGGGGAAGCTTCAAGGGCGCGGCCGCCAGCCTGAACCTGTCGCAGGCGGCCCTGAGCCATCGCCTCAAGAAGCTGGAAGACGAACTCGGGGTCAAGCTCGTCGCGCGCACGACGCGGCAGGTGACCCTCACCCCGGCGGGCGTCGATCTGCTGCCGAGCGCGCAGCGGATCGTCGACGAATTGTCCCAGCTCTTCGGCAAGCTGCGGAGGCAGGGACGCGAGAGCCAGGACGTCGTCCGGATCGGCTGCCTGCCGACGATCGCGAGCCATCACCTGCCGCGCATCCTGAAGGATTTCGGCGCCCGCGATCCGGACGTGCTCGTGCGGATCATCGATCACTCGGCCACCGCCATCGTGGAACGGGTGCGGGCGGGCGACGCCGAGTTCGGCGTGACGATCATGTCCGCCCAGCACTACGACCTCGACATCGCCCCGATCCATCAGGAGCCCTTCGTCCTCGTCTGCCTGTCCGGTCACCCGCTCGCCGCCGCGAAGTCCGTCACCTGGGCGGAGCTGCGCGACGAGCCCCTGATCAAGATCGGCGAGCGGACCGGCAACAACCTGCTCATCGCGGCCGGCCTCGGCGGTCGCTACGCCGAGATGCACTGGAAATACGAGGTTCACCGCGTCGCGACGGCGGTCGGCCTCGTGCTCGGCGGCCTCGGCCTCACCGTCGTGCCGCGTCTCGCCTTCCAGACCGCCCCGGGCAGCGATCTCGTCGCCGTGCCGCTGCGGGCGCCCAGCATCGCCCGCACGATCGGCATCGTCACCCGCCGTGGCCACATCCTGTCGCCGCCCGCTGACCGGTTGACGCGCATCTTCCGCCAGTACTTCCACACCGTCTGACGGCCGGCCGCGCGCCTGGAGCGCGCCGTGCCGCCCGTATCCATTCATTTAATGATATAATGCATCTAATCAATTCATTTGCCTCATGCGACTCGGCTTCCTAGTGTTCGTGTGAACAGGCGCAGTCACGGATCTGCGTCGGACGAACAGGGGGCGGGAGGCGTCAATGCCGTCAGCAGGCAAGACAGGTCTCGTGGTCACGGCGCATCCGGGTGATTTCGTCTGGCGCGCGGGCGGCGCCATCGCCCTCCACGCCGCGAAGGGCTATCGCGTGCGGATCGTGTGCCTGTCCTACGGCGAGCGCGGCGAGAGCCAGTGGGCCTGGAAGAGCGCCGGCGTGCGTCTGGCCGACGTCAAGGCGCAGCGCCGGGCCGAGGCCGAGGAGGCCGCCGCGATCCTGGGCGCCGAGATCGAGTTCCTCGATGCCGGCGACTACCCCCTGCGGGTCGGCGAGGCCGAGCTCGACCGGTTGGTCGACGTCTATCGCGCCTTGAACCCGGCCTTCGTGCTGACGCACGCGCTGGAGGATCCGTACAATTTCGATCATCCGGCCGCCGCCCACCTCGCCCAGGAGGCGCGGGTGATCGCCCAGGCCGCCGGCCACAAGCCGGACCCCGCGCGCCGCTACAGCGCGCCGCCGGTCTTCCTGTTCGAGCCGCACCAGCCCGAGCAGTGCAACTTCAAGCCCCAGGTCATCCTCAACATCGATCCCGTCTGGGAGACGAAGCAGCGGGCCTTCCGGGTGCTCGCCGCGCAGCGCCACCTCTGGGACTATTACGAGCGCGTCGCCCTCAACCGCGGCGTCCAGGGCGGCCGGAACTCCGGCACGGCGATGAGCTACGGCGAGGCTTACCAGCGGCTCTTCCCGATGGCCGTGGAGGAACTGGCATGAGAACCGTCGTCGTCCGCAACATCCCGCGCATCGCCTCCGACGTCGCCGGACGGCTGGCGGCGCACGGCGTCTCGACCGTGCACGAGGCGCAGGGCCGCACCGGCCTCCTGAAGACGTATATGCGTCCCGTCTGGGAGGGCGCCGCCATCGCCGGGAGCGCCGTCACCGTGCTCGCCCAGCCCGGCGACAACTGGATGCTGCACGTCGCCATCGAGCAGTGCCGGCCGGGGGACGTGCTCGTCGTCGCCTGCACCACGGACAATACCGACGGCATGTTCGGCGACCTCCTCGCGACGTCGCTGAGCGCGCGGGGCGGCGTCGGCCTCGTCATCGATGCCGGCTGCCGCGATGTGCGCACCCTGAAGCAGATGGGATTTCCCGTCTGGTCGCGGGCGATCTCGGCCAAGGGCACCGTCAAGGCGACGCTCGGCAGCGTCAACGTGCCGGTCGTCTGCGCCGGGGCGCTGGTCCGGCCGGGCGATGCCATCGTGGCGGACGATGACGGCGTCGTGGTCGTCGCCCATGCGGAGGCGGAGGCGGTCGCCGACAAGGCCGATGCCCGCGCGGCGAACGAGGAGGCGAAGCGGGCCCGCCTCGCTGCGGGCGAACTCGGCCTCGACCTCTACCGGATGCGCGAGCCTCTCGCGGCGGCGGGCCTCGAATACCGCGACACGCTCCCGGACTGATCCCGCACGACCGAGCCCGGCAGACCGTCCGCGAAGAGACGGCGTCGCGCTCCGAGACACCGCGCACAGGCTGCCCGCGCGGGCAGGCCCCTGACGGCTGTGGAGGAAACACGCCATGACGACACTCGGCTGGTACGGCAAGCTCGATCAGACGGAGCGCCGGACCTACTGGGCCTGCTTCGCCGGGTTCGGGCTCGATGCCATGGACACGACGATCTACGCCCTCGTGATCCCGGCCCTGATCGCGACCATCGGGCTGACCCGGCCCGAGGCCGGCTATCTCGCCACCGCCTCCCTGGCCGGCGCGGCGGTCGGCGGCTGGGCGGCGGGCATCCTGGCCGACCGGATCGGCCGGGTGCGCATCCTGCAGCTCACCATCCTGATGGTCGCGGGCTTCACCTGCGCGGCGGCCTTCATGAGCGGGTTCTGGTCGCTCCTCGTCGTGCGCTTCCTGCAGGGCATCGGCTATGGCGGCGAGGCGGCGGTGGGCGGCGTCCTGATCAGCGAGGTCATCCGGCCGGCCCTGCGCGGCCGGGTCGCGGCCTCCATCCAGAGCAGCTACGCGGTCGGCTACGCCATCTCGGTCACGCTGCTGCCGATCATCGCGTCCCTGTTCCCCGAGGCCATCGGCTGGCGCGTCTTCTTCGCCATCGGGGTCGTGCCGGCGATCCTCGTCTTCTTCATCCGCCGGCTGGTGCCGGAATCGGGGATCTACGCGCAGGCCAAGGCCAACCGCGACGGCGGGCCCCCGCCGCCCTTCTGGGCGATCTTCACCGGCGCGTATCTGCGCCGCACGGCCCCCGCGGCGCTCATGTCGACCGGCATCTTCGGGGGCGCCTACGTGATGATCACGTGGCTGCCGACCTACCTGCGCACGGCGCTCGGCCTCTCGATCGCGTCGAGCTCCGGCTACCTCGCCATGAACATCCTCGGATCGCTGGTCGGCCCGCTGCTCTATGGCTGGCTCTCGGACCGGATCGGCCGCCGCCCCGCCTTCATGGCGTTCCTCGTGCTCCAATCCGGCAACGTCGCGGTCTACCTGCTCGCGCCGATCGGGGCCGGCGTGACGATCGGGCTGAGCTTCTTCCTCGGGGCCTTCCAGGGAGCCCTGGCGTCGGGGATGCTCCCGACCTTCGCCGAACTGTTCCCGACGCCGATCCGGGCGAACGGCCAGGGCTTCTGCCTCGGGGGCGGGCGCGGCTTCGGCTCCGTCGTCCCCGCGACGGTGGGCATCCTGGCCGTCAACCTCTCCCTCGGCACGGCGATGGGGATCTGCGCCCTCTGCGCCTACGGGGTCGCCTTCCTCGCCGCGCTGCTCCTTCCCGAGACGGCGGGCGCCGACCTGCACGGGGAGCCGGGCAGGCCGCAGGAGCGGCTCCCGGCCGGGACGGAGTCCGGCCAGCCCCTGCAGGCCAGCCTCGTCCGCGGCGACGCCTGAACGGGTGAGCCCGCCGTCGCGGCCGGGATGGGGCGGCGTGGACGGTGACCGCGGGCCTCGCCGGGGTGAGGTCCGGCCGGCGCCCTCGTTCCCGAAACGGCCGGCTGTGTCTCCCGGCCATGCGGCCGCTGTTCGCCGACCGGACCGCCCTCGCGCAAAGAGCCGCGTCAGTCCTCGTACGGTCGATGACCCGAACACGAAGTCGTGACCAAGAGGATGGCGCTCCGGCTCGGGCGTCGGCATCCCCGCCGCGGGTCCGGGATTGGCCCGCCCTGCGGCACGTTTTGGAGGCCATGTCCTTGCCGGCGCGGTACGGGGCCGGGCATTTGCCGACTTTGAGTTGAGTAAGGATACACAAAGGCAACCCTCCAAGATGGCGTTGCCGTCCTCTGTCCGATCTCTCGACCGCCCGCCGGCTTCGACATGGGAAGACTTGCGTCCATAGCGTCGCAGGCATGGACCGATCGGCTCGGAGGGTCGTTACTGCCTCGGTTTTCGCGCGCAGGGCCCGGCGAGGAGTGGATGGCTGAACAACGCACAGCGCAAGGGGCCCGACGGGGTCGCCTGGAGCCGAGCGGCCGCGCGCGGCACGCGCCGGCCCTGAGCGCGGGGCCGGGCGCTCGCTGGCCAGCGGCGCGGGACCGGGCGGCCATCCGGCCTCCGCGGCCCGGCCCCGCCTGGGCGGGTTGAGGCCGCCGGCACGACGCGGCGCCCATCGGTGCGCCGCCCGGCCGATGACTCGGTCCCGATCACGGGCTCGGCGGCATCGCCCCCTGTTTCCGATCGATCGCAGCCGCGCGGCGTCGCGCGCGGCCACCGACGCGACGGGGCCCGTGGGCCCTGCGCATCCCGATCCCGTGTACCGCCCCGCCGCCGTCGCTGTCCGAAGCGGCCGGGGACGGGCCGCGACAGCTTCAGCCTCCGGGGGACTTCGATGAACGAGATGACGATCGACAAGACCGACACCACCACGTTCGAGATGGCGGGCAAGTGCCCGTTCGGCGGCGACCGCATCGGCGGTGCCCTCGGCAGCAGACCGGCGCTGGAGAACTGGTACCCCCATCGGCTGCGGGTCGAGCTCCTGCACCAGAACGGCCTGGCCGCCGATCCGCTGGGACCGGATTTCGACTACGCGGCCGAGTTCGCCAAGCTCGACTTCGAGGCCCTCAAGCGCGACATCAAGCAGTTCCTGACCTCGTCGGTCGCCTGGTGGCCGTCCGATTACGGCCATTACGGCCCGCAGATGATCCGCATGGCCTGGCACGCGGCCGGCACCTACCGGATCGCCGACGGGCGGGGCGGCGCCGGCACCGGCATGCAGCGCTTCGCGCCGATCTCGAGCTGGTGGGACAACGGCAACACCGACAAGTCGCGCCGCCTCCTGCAGCCGATCAAGCACAAATACGGCAACGCCCTGTCCTGGGCCGACCTCATGGTCCTGACCGGCAACTGCGCCCTGGAGATCATGGGCCTGCCGACCTACGGTTTCGGCGGCGGTCGCCTCGACGCCTGGGAGGCGGACAACGCCACCTACTGGGGCCCGGAGGTCGTCGACATGGGCACGGTGTCCAGCTTCGACGACATGGTGAACCGCGACAAGCGCTGGCGGGGTAAGAACGGCGACGCCGATTACGATCTGGAGAACCCGCTCGCCGCCTCCCACCAGGCGCTGATCTACGTGAACCCGGAGGGCCCCTACGCGAGCGGCGATCCGATGGCCTCGGCGCGCGACATCCGGATCACCTTCACCCGCATGGCGATGAATGACGAGGAGACCGTGGCGCTGATCGCGGGCGGTCACGCCTTCGGCAAGAGCCACGGCATGGTGCCGGCCCGGGAGATCGGGCCGCCGCCCGAGATGGCGCCGATGGAGGCGATGGGCCTCGGCTGGCACAACCCGAAGGGATCCGGCGCGGGCAGGGACACGATGACCAACGGGATCGAGGGCAGCTGGACGCCCGATCCGACGCAGTGGGACAATGCCTATCTGGAGAACCTGTTCAGGTTCGAGTGGGAGCAGACCAAGAGCCCGGCGGGCGCGCTGCAGTGGACGCCGAAGGACCCGAACGCGCCCAAGACCCCCGACGCCCATGTCGCGGGCCAGATGCATCCCCTGATGATGATGACTTCGGACATCGCCCTGAAGGTCGATCCGGATTACCGCAAGGTCTGCGAGAAGTTCCTCGCCGACTTCGACGCCTTCACGCAGGCCTTCTCCAAGGCGTGGTACAAGCTCACCCATCGCGACATGGGGCCGAAGCACCGCTATCTGGGGCCGGAGGTCACGATCGAGGATGGGCTCCTGTGGCAGGATCCGCTTCCCGACGCGGCCCACGAGCCGGTCGGCGAGGCGGAGATCGCCGCCCTGAAACAGGCGATCCTGGCGACGGGGCTCTCGGTCTCCGACCTCACCGTCACGGCCTTCTCGGCGGTCTCGACCTACCGCGACAGCGACAAGCGCGGCGGCGCGAATGGCGGCCGCCTCGCCCTCGCGCCCCAGAAGGACTGGGCCGTCAACCGGCGCACCGTGCCGGTGATCGAGGTCCTGCGCGGCGTGATGACGGACTTCAACGGCGGGCGCGGCGACGGGAAGCGGATCTCCCTGGCCGACCTCATCGTGCTCGGGGGCTGCGCCGCGGTGGAGAAGGCCGCCCAGGAGGCCGGGATCGCCGTCACGGTGCCGTTCACGCCCGGCCGCGTCGACACCACGCAGGCGCTGACCGACATCGAGATGTTCGAGTGGCTGAAGCCGGTGGTGGACGGGTTCCGTAACTACGTTGACGACGGGTTCGGTCAGATGGCGCGCAGCCTCTCGCCGGAAGAGATGTTTCTCGACAAGGCCAACCTGATGACGCTGACCGCACCGGAATGGACCGTCCTGACCGGCGGGCTGCGCGTGCTGAACGCCAATCACGACGGGTCCGCCCGGGGCGTCTTCACCGATCGCGTGGGCGTGCTGACGACGGATTTCTTCCGCACCCTGACGGATACGGATCTCGTCTGGGAGAAGGCCGATGCGGAGGGGATGACCTTCGTCCTCAAGGACCGCGCGACCGGGGCGAAGCGCTTCGAGGCGACGCGCAACGATCTCGTCTTCGGGGCGAATGCGCAGCTGCGGTCGGTCGCGGACGCCTATGCGGGCCGCGACGGCCAGCGGCGGTTCGTGGCCGATTTCGTCAAGGTCTGGGACAAGGTCATGATGCTCGACCGCTTCGACGTGAAGGGTCACCGGCGCTACGCGCCTATGGCGGCCTGACCGCCGCGCATCGGCTCGGCTGCTGCCGATCGCAGGCGCCCGAGGCGCGATCTGAAAGCGTGGGCTGCGCGCCCGCCCGGCGCGCCCCGCGCGGGGCGGGCGCGCAGCCTTCATCATCTCAGGTCCGGGCCGCACGGATCGCCGGGGGGCACGTCGGGGCCGATGCCGGGATTCGGCAGATCCGGAGGAACGTCGACGGGCGCCGAGGGCTCGTCCGGACCGAGCGGGCGCTCGCCGGGACAGGGCCGTGGGCTCGCCGGCCGGTCGATCGGCCGGGGGCCGGCAGGCTTCGGGTCCGGTGGGCCGGGGCTGGCCATGCAGGCTCCTCTCGGTCGGAGTGTCGGCGGGGCAGCGGCCGGACGCGCGCCCGGCACAACCGCGACAAACGACGTCGGGCCGCGCGCCAGCGCGCATCGGTCCCGTGCCGCCGATATGGGGGGCACCTGCCTCAGCGCACTGAGAAAAATCTACCGGTCCCGCATTTTACTGGCGGGTCGCTTACTGGCGGGTCGCGGCGCCTCCGATCGCCCCCGATCGGCCGCCCCGAAGGCGCCTCCGGCGGCATGCCGCGGTTCCTCCGCGGACGGGCGGTCCTCGCGCGCCTTCACGCGCCGCGCGAGGACGCGGCTCAGGCGCGAGGAGCCCTCGAAGCCTACAACTTCTGGGTAGTAATGCCGAAGACTCGCCGCCGGAGCGGCGCGCGCGGGCGAGGTCCTGGCGCCGCCTGCGCCGGGCGATGCCAGATGTTCGCCGACCTGCCGCGCGGAAGGTCCGATCATGGCGCGATCGATGTCGCGCCCTAATCGTTCGAATGGGCGTCCGCGTGCGGCGAGCATTCGTGTCTGGCCGAAAATCTCCGCACCGATGATGCGTGTATACCAGGAAAATAACTCAGGCGCGGGAACCCGCTTGCGCGCAACCCGTTTGTGCCCGGCTGCCCTGGGAGCAGCGGAGACGACGGGTGAGGCGAGCCGTGACGGCGGGCGTCGACAGGCATGAACTCCGGCAGATCATCGCCGGCCTGAGCGAGGGCGTGATCCTGGTCGAGCCCGACCAGACCATCGCCTACGCCAACGAGGCGGCGCTCGAGATGCACGGCGCCGCGAGTCTGGACGAGCTCGGCCCCACGGTCGACGCCTATCGCGCGCGCTTCTCCCTGCGCTACCGCAACAACCGCGCCCCGGAGCAGTATCCGATCGAGCGCGTCGTGGCGGGCGAGACCTTCCACGACGTCGTGGTCGAGGTGACCCGCACGGACCAGCCGGATGCCGACTTCGTCCACTCGCTGCGCAGCGTGGTCGCCACCGACCGCGACGGCAATCCGAGCTGCCTGGCGCTGATCCTCAAGGATGTCTCGGACCAGTTCGAGGCCGAGGAGCGCTTCGAGCGAACCTTCAACGCCAATCCTGCCCCCGCGGTGATCACGCGGCTGTCGGACCTGCGCCACGTCAAGGTCAATCACGGCTTCCTGGAGATGACCGGCCACACCCGCGACGCCGTCATCGGCCGCAGCGTCTACGAGGTCGACGTGCTGGCCGGCGCGCGCAACCGCGATCTGGCCGTCTCCCGCCTCAACGCGGGCGAGACGATCCCCCAGATGGAGGCCTGCCTGGAGCTTCCCGACGGCGGCAGCCGCTTCGTCATCGTGGCCGGCCAGCCGATCGCGATGGGCGAGGAGCCCTGCATGCTCTTCACCTTCGCCGACCTGGACCTGCGGCGCAAAGCCGAGGCGGCGCTGCGCCAGAGCGAGGAGCGCTTCGCCAAGGCCTTCCGCCTGACGCCGATCCCCACCATCCTGGTCCGGGCCGACGACTTCCAGGTCACCAGCGTCAACGAGGCCTTCGGCCGGGTCTTCGGCCAGAGCGAGGACCGGATCGTCGGCCGCACCCTGGTCGAGGCCGGCCTCTGGGTGACGGACGCCCAGCGCCAAGCCTTCGAGGCCGCGCTCGCCCGCGCCGGCTACGTGCTGGGGATCGAGGTGTGCCTGCGCCACGAGAGCGGGGCCAATCTCGACTGCCTGCTCTCGGCCGAGCGCATCGACATCAACGACACCGCGTTCGTGCTCCTGGTCCTCCAGGACATCACCGAGCGCAAGCACACCGAGCGCGAGCTGTTCGACGCCATCGAGGCGGTGATGGCCGACACGTCGTGGTTCAGCCGCGGCTTGATCGAGAAGCTGGCCAACCTGCGCCAGCCGGGCAGCGCGGGCGCGGACGGCGCCGCGCCGAACCTGACCGTGCGCGAGCGTCAGATCCTCAACCTGATCTGCTCCGGTCTCGACGACGACGCCATCGCGCGCAAGCTCGGCCTGTCGCGCAACACGGTGCGCAATCACGGCGCCGCGCTCTACCGCAAGCTCGGCGTCCACAAGCGCAGCGAGGCGATCGTGTGGGGGCGCGAGAACGGTTTTCCGCACCACATCTCTGACGGATAAATATCGATGTACTAGTACGAACGGATCATTGATTGCGTCATGGCAGATAACATCTGCGATGTGGTCCGGGGCTTTCTCAGGAACAGCGAGGCGCCCATGGCCGAAGACAGCAGATCGACCTCCGCCGGCCGCCTCAAGGGGTCGGTGAAGGACGCCATCGGCAAGCTCACCGGCGATGTCCGGATCGAGGCCGAGGGGCAGCGCCAGAAGCGTCGGGCCCGCCGGGCCGAAGCCGCCGGGACCGCGGAGAGCGGATCCGGGACGGGCGGCCCGGAGCGGCGCTGACGCGGCGCAGCCGCCGGCGCACGGCCCGCCCCGGGACCGTGCCCGGGGCATCGCACAACACGTCAGAGAGGAGAACGACATGATCGACACGGATCGGATCGCGGGCGCCGCGCGGGAGTTCGGCGGCAAGGTGCAGGGCGTCGTCGGCGACCTGGCCGGATCCCGGCGGGACTCGGTCGAGGGCCGCGCCCGCGAGGCAGCCGGGCAGGCCGAGACCCTCTACGGGCAGGCCGAGGACATCGTCCGGGATGCGGCCGATCACGTCGCCGGCACCGCCCGCGACGTCGGGGACAGCGCCCGGGACGCCGCGGAAGACCAGTACGACCGGGCCGAGCGCTCGGTGCGCCGCGCCGCGGACGCGGCCTACGACTATGCCGAGGACGCCTACGAGCGGGGCGGCCACGTCCTGCACCGCGGCAGCCGCGAGGTCAGCCACCACGTGGCCGCCTACCCGCTCGCGTCCCTGCTGATCGCCGGCCTGACCGGCTTCGGCCTCGGCCTCCTCGTCAGCGCCACCCGCGACTGAGCCCTGTGCCGGGCCGCCCCCGAGCTGGCCTGCGCCCGTCGAAGACCAACCACCCGGAGTGACAGCGTGACCACCATCCAGACCGTTGCAACGCCCCTCGGCACCGAGGCGCACGCCGACACGCGTGCCGTGCTCCTGAACCAAGTGTCCTGGGGCGCCATCCTCGCCGGCGCCGCCACCGCGCTGGTGACCCAGGTCATCGTCAACCTCGTGGGCGTCGGCGTCGGGCTGGCCTCCGTGGGCACCAGCGGCGCCGACAACCCGGCCGCCGCCACCGTCTCGCTGGGCGCCGGGCTCTGGTTCGTCGCCTCGGGCATCCTCGCCTCGCTGGCCGGCGGCGTCCTTGCGGGCCGGCTCTCGGGCAAGAGCCTGCTGGGGGTGGCCGGCCTGCACGGTCTGGTCTCCTGGGCGGTGACGACCCTGGTCGTGCTCTACCTGCTGACCTCGGCGGCCAGCGGTCTGGTCGGCGGCACGCTGAGCACGGTCTCGGGAGCGCTGGGCGGGGCCGGCAGCCTCGTCGGCGGCAGCGTGCAGACGGCCGCCCAGGCGGCGGCCCCGTCGCTGGCGAAGATCGCCAACCCGCTCGACGGCCTGGAGCAGACGGTGCGCCAGCAGGCGGCCGGCCAGGATCCGCAGGCCGCCCGGGACGCGGCGGTGGCGGCGATCAAGGCGCTGGTCACCGGGGACGCCGCGCAGAAGCAGCAGGCGGAGACCCGGGCGGCCGACGCGCTGGCCAAGGCGCAGAACATCCCGGCCGACCAGGCCCGCCAGCAGGTGCAGGCCTACGAGCAGCAATACGAGCAGGCGGTGGCAAGCGCCAAGCAGAAGGCCGAGTCCGCCGCGGTGACGGCCAAGTCGGCGGCCACGCAGGGCGCGTTCTACGCCGCCCTGGCGCTGGTTCTGGGCGCGCTGGCGGCCTTTCTGGGCGGGCGCCTGGGCGCCCCCAAGCCCGCGACCCTGCTCGGCGCCTACGAGACCCGCCGCATCTGAGCCCTCCGCGACCCCCGCTCCGGCGGGGGAGCGGCGCAACCGGGCGACCCGCCCGACCCACACGGAAA
>CAXDNE010000038.1:0-35842 GCA_963990595.1 uncultured Methylobacterium sp. | reverse complement strand
CGGGCGCGCCCGTACTCCATCAGCTGGCTGTGGCAGTAGGGGATGTCGATGCGGAGCATGCGTCCGTCGCGCTGGTAGGCGCCGAGTTCCAGCAGGTCGGGGTTGTCCTGGTACGGCGTGAAGCCCGAACCCTGATCGAGGCCCCAGAGGTCGTTGAAGATCAGCACCGGGGTGACGTTCTCGCCGAGGGTGTCGACGGCGAGCTCGATGGCCTGGCGGGCCGACTTGAGCGACTGCGCGTCCGGAATGGCAACGGCCAGGAAGCGGAAGTGGATGTCGCGCTCGAGAGCCATCTCCGGAACGGCGGTCTGGCGCATCCAGTCGAAGATCGGAGAGGTGACGTTGGCGCCGAGATCGGTCAGGCTGTCGCCGACGTTCCACCACTGGAAGACGGGGTTGAAGTAGCGCTCGACGGCGCGGCGGTCGCGGGAGACCATGGCGAGGTCGGGGGCGGCGCGGAGGGAGAAGTTCACCCGTTCCTTCATCGTCGCGTAGAGCTTGGCCTCGTTGTCGATCTCGATCACGACGAGCGGCTCGCGGGGCTCGCCGCCCTCGGGGGCCTTGCGCGCCCAGGCGTCGTGGGCCGCGATGTACGTCGTCGACACGAAGCTCTTGCCGATGCCGCCCTTGTTGGAGCCGATCAGCGTGCACGTCTTCTGGGGATGGGCATCCGTCATGGTCGTTCCTTCCGCGTCGTCGGAGCGTACCGATGGGCGACGCTATCCCGCCTGAGCGACGACCATCTTGCACCGTCCAAAGGAATGGTCAATCAATTTCGTTGGACGGTCCTCACGCTGCGAAGGAATGAAATTCGATGGTTCCCAGGGACTACGCGACCGTCCGCATCTTCGCTTCGCCCGAGACGGCCGACGTCTTCTTCGGCCGCGGGGACGCCGCGACGAAGGCCGCGGTGAAGGGGCTGGGTGCGCGCTTCATGGCCGACAAGCGTTGCTGGCGGGTGACGTTCAAGTTCGCGCGCAAGACCGCGGAGGACGTCGCGGCGGCCGTGGAGGCCGCCCTCGCGGAGGCCGCGCCGGAAGTCTGGCGCGCACGCGTCGGCACCGTCCAGCGGGAACTCTGCCTGTCCAGGCGCTACGGGCTACGGGTCGCCATCGGCGGCCTGCGCGTGACCGTCCCGAGCGACCATCCCTTCGCCTACTACCTGCGCAAGCTCGACGGAGCCGAACAGGAGCAGCAGTCCTTCATCGTCCACTCCCGCAGCGCGGTCAGCGCCGAGATGTCGAAGCACATCAAGCGCCTCATGGACGACGACATCGCACTCGTGCATCGGGTCTTGGAACCGCTCGAAGGCCGCAAGCTGACGGGGCTGTTCATGGGTGGGCGCGACGAGCTGGTGCGCCTCGGCGTCGTGCCCGGATCCGTCGTGCACGCCGACACGTCGTTCCTGAGCGTCGTCGACGAGACGGTCCTGTCGCCCGACGTCGCCGTCTGGCCCCTGCAGGTGGTCGACTGCGCTCCGGCCGGCGACGCCCACGTCGTGCGGGTCCACTACCTGTCCGCGGTCGACGCCGCGAACGCGCTCAAGCGGCGCCAGATGCGGAACGAGGCGGAGCGTCAGCCGCTCCTCACGAAGGCGAACGCCGAGGAAAAGTGGTCTCGCCGGTGACTATACCGGTAACAACGGCGCGCATGTTCATTGCGCGTCGTCCATAATCATTCTACCTAAGCTCGGATGCACTACGCATCCTACACCAGACAGTTCAGTTGACGACAGGCCCTAGTCCATATCCAATGGGAATATGGCATCCGCTCCTTTACAGCTCCACCTCCACCTATTATGAGGGTCGGCAACAAATTCCGACCACAGGGCTTTCCATCTCTGAACATGTCGTTGTACGTAGCCGTTCTCCATATACCTTTTGATAGATCCAGGCCGCAAACCGCGTTCGTCGAAGAACGCTCTCGCGCACTCACTGTCTAAATTACCTCTTGGCTGCTTTGCGCGCCGTTCTTCCTCTGCCTGTTTGATGCCCTCTAAAAATTTTGCCTGCGCAACCTCTTGCGCCTTCTCCGCCAAAGCGCGACCCTGGTCCTGATTTTTGCGACCCAGGGTCTCCGCTTTTAACTTCGCTTGCTCGAGGCGTTTATCGATGTCTTGATTGGATAGAGAGGCCTTGCTGGCGGCCGCCTTAGCTTCTTGGGCTTTAGTTCGGGCGTCCTCTGCAGCTTTTTTACGTTCAGCTTCCTGCTTGGATCTCTCCGAACTCTCGCATGTTTCCATGAACTGATTGTATTGGAGAATGGCCCGATTCTGTTCTGTCTCCCTCCGATTGCATGCCATGAGATCCGCGTAAGCCGGATTGGATTCGGAAGAGCGTGCGGCTGCGAGACGGTCCGCTTCCGGTTTGCAGCTTCCGTTGACTAGGCTCACACGTGACGTTTCCGGAGGGCAGATGCGACTGCGAAGCGTCAGTTGGATACTGTCAATATTCTGCGCGCACGCCGCAGAATGCCATCCGCCCAATAGGCATGCGGCGAATAACCAGACTTGCATCCGCGACTTATCGGGCATTACGCCTTCTCCGGTGTTTGCACGCAAAGCCATTCTGGTGCTGCCTTAACGGCGTTCTCTCATGAGCAGCTCAAACGCCGCCTTTGCGTTCTTCGCTGATTCCTCGTCGCATAGGACGGCGCCGGCCCCAAATGTCTTCCCGACCACATCGAAGACGTTGCCCTCTTTGCAATCTGTGAATTCACAATTCGATACCATTTTCATCGTGATGCAATCGGCTTCATTTTTGCACTTGACGTCGAATTCATTTCCTTCGGTATCCGCGGACACAATGTCCGCATACGATCCACTCGCAATATTTCGTTCTTTAGTAATCTTAGATTTAACGCCGGTCACGGAATAAGTCTGTTCCGAAACAATTGAGAAATTCCGACCTTCGTCGACAAACGAATATGTTGTGCTGGATGTTATCGTATTGCCGCCATCTTTTCGAACCCATGGCGCTTCCGGACATGCGAGCGCTAAACGTAACAATTCCGGATATCTTTGGTCGAAGGCACTGGCGTGCACGGAGCCGAGCAGCAAGGCGATGACTCCTGCCAACGCAGACCTCGGTGCTCGTATGGGTCGTCTTCTCATGAGGCTTACCGAAACACTGGCCACGACGCGCTTGATCCGCCACCTGTTACGTCGTTTTGATGATAACGCAAGTCATCCAAACTGACTTTCGCACGGTCCGGATTCTGTCGATCGTGGTAGGTTGTCGCGAGTATACTATCGGAAATCCGAATTGCTGCTGTAAGATTTGTCGCGGTAATCAAGGTATAATAAAGCTGGTGTGGCAGGATCTTGCGATCTTCGATGCCGAAAGCTGGACCTCGGATGCTGAAACCATGTGGCGTCACGCCGGATCGTGACGTGACGAACTCACTTCCAGCTTGCCCAGTTCAAAGGCCTTCGTCCGCCATGGCGGCATGCAGGTGGTCGATGGCCTGCAGGGCCTTGTGGGCGTCGAGCGGCACGGGCTGTCCCTTGTTCTCGAAGGGGTAGCAGATCGGCTTCTGGTCGAACGTCTTGTAGCCGCCCGACGGCCCCGCGGAGCTGCGCTTGAGCCACCACTCGTGCGCCACGTATCGCATGATGTCGGCGGCGCTCCGGTCCATCAGATGCTGTTCGAGCGCCTCGCGCTCGTAGAGGGAGCCCAGGGCGTCGTCGACCTTGTCCGGGACGCGCCCGCGGGTGCGGAACCGCCGATGCGTCTCCTCGTGGAGGACGTGACTTCCGTCCTCGCTGATCTCGAGATGCACGGCGTCGAACACGGTGGGCCACCGGCCGTCGTTGGCCGCGCGGAACGCGTCCGTGTCGATGGGGCCGGCCTTGGCGCCCAGGATCTCGATGTCGCGTCCCAGATAGGTGCGCGCGAGCTCGGCGAGGTGCGCCGGCGGATCGGCGACGTCGCCGCGCACGTACGCCCAGCGCCGGGTGCCGTTCCAGGCGTAGAGGACCGGGACGAAGCCCCAGGCCTCGCGACGCATGTCCGTGCCCTTGGCGGGATCGAAGCCCTTGCGCTCCATCAGATCGCGGAGCGATGCCTCGTCGGAGAACAGGTCCCCCGCCAGCTTGGCGCCAAGCGCGGCGTCGATCACGCCGGTCCTGCGCACCAGCTCGACGAGCAGCCAGTCGGATCCGAGACCCGGCAGGGCGCGTTCGTCCGCGATGTCGTCGATGTGGAGGATGTCGTCGACGTAGAGGCCCTCCGGCATGACGGAGGAGAAGCAGAACCACGTCGAGGCCTCGCCCGACCGGTAGACCGGCCGGAGGCGCCCCAGGAACTGCGACTGCTCCTCCTCGCGGTACTGCCGCTGGACCATCCTCGCCCACTTCCCGGGATATCGCGGCACCTCGATCCGGACGTCGTGGCCGGAGCGCATGTGCACGATCATGTCGTCGGGCGGCACGCGCAGCGCGTTGCCCTGGGCGTCGAGGCCGTTCCCGTTGCCGTCGAACGGCTCCTCGGGGGCGTCCTCGTCGTAGGTCAGCGCCGCGACCACGCCGTCGACCACCCAGACCGGCGGCTCCAGCCGGCCGAAGGAGATGGCCGCGTCGTGGTGCTTGGCGAAGTCCAGCCCGCGCACGGCGCCGTAGTGCATCCAGTCGACGTTCTCGGGCGACTTCCAGCCGGTGTTGATCAGCCGGCGGGCCTTCATGGTCGCGCCGGCCACGACGCGGCTGTGTCCGTACATGGCCGAGATCAGCGAGATCGCACGGCGCACCTTCGCGAGGCGCCGCGCGCAATCCTGGGCGACGGCCGGCGTGGCGCCGCGACCCGGCAGCAGCTTCGAGGTGGCGTAGGTGGAATCCGCGATGGCGACCACGCGCACGTTCAGATCGCGGACGACCGCGACCTCGGCCTGCCGGTCGTCCTCTCCCGAGCGCGTCCAGATGCGGGCGATGATCTCGGGCTGCGCGGACGCGTCGAGGAGGAGGAGCGGCTTGTCGATCCAGTTCGGCTCCGTGCGCCACGAGATCCGCACGTAGTAGCGGGCGCTGCCGTCGGCCGCCCGCTCCTCGACGCGCTGGATGCGCATGTCGCGCGGACCCTTGGCGCGGTCCCGCCACACCAGCATCCGCAGATCCTTGGTCAGGCTCTCCTGCTCCTCCAGGAGGATGCGCTCGTTCTCCGACGCCGGCTCGGCATTCGCCAGCTCGGCCTCGATCGCCTCCAGGCGGCGCTCCCACGGGAGCCGGCGCGCCTCCGACAGTTCGCGGTGGACCCTGTCCACGTTCGCGGCCTCGAGCCGTTCGGCCACGATCTGCCAGAAGCGGTGCTCCTGCTTGATGCCCAGGCCGGTCGGCCGCGAGCAGATCTCCGCGACCTGGTCCAGATCCAGCTCGGGCGTGATCAGGCGCCCTACGTCGAAGGCGGTGCTGCAGCAGCGGACGGCGCTCTTCACCCAGTCGCCGGCCTCGGGGAAGCGCATCAGGGCCGCGACCGGATCGTCGGCCTTGCGGGCGACCAGGGCGTCCATGACGACGTCCACGGCCTGCCGGCGCCCTTCGAGGATGGTCTCGGGGTCGATGCCGGCGTCGCGCTCCTTCTTCGTCAGCTTCGGGGTCGGGCGCTCCTTGCGCAGGATGCCGAGTTCGAACCGGTCGGTGTGCAGGAAGAGATGGTGCACACGCTCGTCGGCGATGACCGCGCGCACGTGTTGCAGCTCCGGCGGGAGCGGCAGCGCGAAGAAGGCGTGGGGCAGGAACACCACGTCCATCTCGCGGATGCGGTAGCGCTGCTCGATCGCCGGGCACGGCTCCTGCTGGTTCACGGCGGGGTGGAAATCGCAGTACTTGGTCGTGCGTTCGAGCCCGGCGCCGGACTCCGACGAGCAGAAGCCGGCAGTCCCGATGCCGGCCTGGGCAGCCAGCTCGACCTTGTCGCGCATGGCGCAGCCGGCCTGGATCTTCCCCTTGTAGATCATGCACCGGAGCTTGAGGTTGCGCGCCTGGCCGACCAGCTCGGCGAGACGCGCCTCGGCGGCATCCTCCTCGATCAGCCCGAGTTCGGCCGCCTCGCGGCGCAGATCCGAAGCTGCGGCGCGCGGATCGAGGCCGAGGATGTGCGCGCGCTGACGCAACTCCTCGATGTTGGCGTAGGTCGGCAGCATGAACACGATCGGGCACCGGCCCACGACCTTGTCGCCGTTCTCGTCGAGGTACTCGTAGTCCTCGGCGACCCGCGGCCCCAGGAACCCGCCCGTCACGTCCGGATCGGGACGCTCGGTGCCGTCCTTGGCGATGAACTCCAGGGTCTGGGAGGTCTTTCCGGCACCCGTCGGGGCCTGGATGAGCGTGAGCGGCGCGCGGCGCTGCTCGACGGGCTGGTAGATCGCGTCGAAGAACTGCTTGAGCACCGTCTGGATGCCCGAGGTCACGATCGACCCGGTCGCGGTCCGGTCCGGGCGGAGCGCACGGGCTTCGGCCGCCCCCTCGACGCCGGCGGTGACGCTGATCGGGAGAGCCGTGCGGCCCTGGGCCTTCGACGGGTCGAGACTGGCGGCCGGCTTCGGCAGGAACGAGAGCGCATCGCGGGACGGGCGGGGTGCGGCGGCGCGGGGCGCGACCGCGGCCCGGCCGATCACGCGGCCCGGCCGCTTCCGTTCCGGAGTCCAGGGCTTGATCTCGCCGCGGCGGAGCTTGTCGATCGTGAACCGCACCTTGCCGCGGGCCTCGAAGAGGAGGCGCGACGCCCACTTGCCGTCGACGAGGGCGTTCTGCTGGAACTGCTCGACCACGATCGCCGTCAGGCGCTCGAGGCCGCCCTCCGCGAGAGCTGCCTCGGCGTTCATCGGTACGATCGTCCAGGCCAGATGGCGCAGATACTCCTCGCGGCCGTCGGCGATCTTGCCGTCGGCGTCCTCGACCCAGTTCGCGGCCCCGTCCGCGCTCCTGCGCCGGCGGGGAACCGTGAGCTGCGTGGTCTCGTCGAACTCGAGCACGACCTCGCCGGCCTGGAAGCCGGCGCCTCGGGCGAACGGGTGCAGGACGTCGACGGCGTCGATGAAGCGCTGGACGTCCTCCGCGGTGACTGCGGGCAGATCCTGCGGTCGGGTCGTGAGAGGCGTGCCGGCCTCCCAGCTGAAGTTGCGACCGGTCTTGTGGTGGCGGCCGTAGATGGTGACCGACTTGGCGTAGTTCAGGATGTCGAGGCCCTGCTCCCGACCCCGGCCGCTCTCGTCCCGGAACTTGAATGCGGTCCGCTGGAGCTTCTGTGCCTCCTCGGGCGCGGCCCAGCGGAAGAACAGCGCGACCTTGGGGGCGTTGCCGACGCGACGCAGCGGCGTCGGACCGAGGATGTCCTCCGCGAGCCGCCTGATGTCGAAGCTGAGGAGTTCGTCCAGGACGTCGACGTCGATCGAGAAGGCGTCGCCCGAGCCGCGCCCGAGCACGCAGGCGACATTGAGGGCGGGACACCAGCGGATCCACTCCTCCAGCGCCTCGGGCGTCGGCAGGCGTTCGTCGAGACGATGGTTCTCGCGCCACTTGATGACTTCGGTCCGGCTGTGCCGGCCCGGCACCTTTCCGGGCAGACGACGGTCGCCGTAGATCTCCTGGGGATAGATCGACCAGCCGTTGGCGACGAGATCGCGCGCCACGTCGCCGAAGATCGTCTCGCCGGGGGCGTATGACTGGGCGACGCCGGCGAGATCGTCCTCCTCGAGGCGGATCGCCCCGAGCGCGGCGAGCCGGCGCTGGACGAGCGATCCCGAGGAGAGGCGAGCAGGTTGCGACACGGAGCGGCTGGAATCGTTCTCGAAGGAATGGAATGCGAACCCACATCGTGCATGCGGCGGCGACAGGGTCAACCAGAACGGACGCGGACCGTTAACGAAGGAATGATGCTTGACGCAAGAGCTGTTCGACGGGAGAACGCTCGACATGACGGATGTTCCCGCGCCGCTGCAGCTGGTCCGGTCGGCTCCGCAGGTTCAGCCGCGCGATCCTTCCGCACCGCAGAGCCTGCCCGGGTCCGACGCCTCGGCCGTGGTCGATCTCCCCGGAGGCTCGTTCGGCGCTCCGGCCGAATGGATCATGCGCCGCGCCTTCTACCTCTCAATGGACGCGTCCGGCTCGGCCCCCGCCTCCTTCGAGCAGGCGGTCGCCGACTATGCCGTCTTCATCCGCTGCCGACCGGTCTCCTGGTGCGCGGGAGAAAGCAGGCTCGACCCCTCGGCGCGCGTCTATCGTGCGACCATGGGCGATCCGCTCGGCTGGTGGGATCTCAGCGACAAGCTTCCGTTCGCCTTCGTGGCCACGGCCGCCGGCCGCCTTCTGGCGCTTCGCGGTTTCGAGGACGGCGATCCGGGGCTGCCGGCCGCCATCGACGAGATCCTGGCCCGGATGACCCCATGGCAGGACTTCGCCGCCGAACGGGCACTCGACATCTACGAGCGGCGCATCGACGTCTACAGGGAACTCGGCATCGCTCCGCCCGCCGCAGAGTCGGCGGAGCGCATGATCCTCGACGAGTTCTTCGTCGACGTGGTGCGCGCCGTCGTCAAACCGTCCAAGGCGGTCTCGACCGAGCGGGCCTACGACGTCGCCGACGTCCGCCATATGGCGGCGGGCGGCGTTGCGCGGGCTCTTGCCTGGGCAGGCCTGCCGGTCCTGTCGGACGGAGCGGATTTCGATGCGGACCTGGATACGCATCCGCGAGGTTCGGTTGATGACGCCGAAGTCGCGACGTCTTGGGATGGGGTGGCTCCCGGCATCTAGTGCCGCGATTTGTACGGATGGTTCTCGCGCCCAGCGGTGCATGCAGGTGCCATTGGCGGCTCTGACGGTGCGGAGACCCCCGATGTGGCTGCCATCGCCCATGAGCGGATCTCGGCCGCTCAAGCATAGCCGGCTCGCAATACCTGTCATACGACCTGTTCAGCCGTAGGCATCCTTGATGCCATCTGTCTATCTCATGAACTACCTCACCGAGCAGTATGACGTCGAGATTGCCAGAATGTCATGATCGAGGCCGACCATAGCTTGAGTGTTATGACTCCGTCCGAAAGCCAAGGCGATCTCCTTCGCACGACGAGTATTGTACCCAGACAATAGGTTGCAGGCGGGTGTCCGGATCAATGGTATGGTCGGCTGTCCCGTGATCTTGGAATCTTGGTGCGCCCCTCAATCGAGGTGAAGAAAGAATATTCTGTAGACGCCGGGTGCGTACGCGAATACAGTTATAAATGCTCGATGGCGATGCAGTATCGGCCAGGAGATCCGACCCGATTTGATGTGTTGACGTTTGGAGGGTGGCATGCCGGGAGCAAACATAAGCGTTTTCGACTACGTGACTTTGATATCCGGCTGCATCCTCCTCATCGCGGCGTTTCTACTGGCTGTCAGGCGTCACAACTCAGCGATCGTTGGGGTATTTCTTGGAACTGGATTTCTTTTGATCGTCTTCAACTTGAGCTTCGACGTATTGATAGCTAAACCGTTAGGGATAGAAATCAGAAAGAATCTTCGACAGGAACTGGCTTCCAATCTGCCCGAGATCGAGCGAGCCATCTCGGATCTAAGAGAAGAGATAAAAAAGATGAAGCTTGACGCTGGGTCACTGTACCGTGGACAGGCGGATACAAAGGTGGTGGATCTTGGCTCCGGATCTGGTGCCACTGGAACTTGCGCATCAAAGGATGATAAGCTACAGAATTCTAAATATAGAGTGCTGGTCTTCTATGCAACTACGCGACAAACCGACGCCGAAAGCATGACGGGGCGGCTTCTTGAATGCGGGTTCCGAGCGGCCGCACTGACGAACGATGACAATTTCTACGAGTACACGGATGTCGTTGCAAAGGGCGACCGAAAGGCGGGGAATACGATCATAGGGCGGGGGGATAACTCGGCCCTGACGGTTTTGGGGCAAGTTGATCAGATCGTGCGGAATGCTCTTCCGGAGGATCGGCGCGGTGCCGTAAAGCCGCAGGGCAGTCAATGGACAGACATAAAAGGGTCAGATATTCACGTTCTCCTGTATTGATATCGGCTAGCTAGGGGATGGTGCTCATGCTCGAGTAGCCGCCGTAACGTCAGGCCTCCTCGACTGGTTCGGTCTGCTGCGCCCGCGGAGAGGCCGTCAACTTCCGTCTCACGCGATCGTCGCAGACCTGGCGGAGAAAGCCGAGAAAAACAGGACAGAAGATCCCGTTGTGCCCGTTGATGACCTCGCGCGACGCCTCCACCACCCAGAAGGGGTTGTCTGGATGGCCATCTACGTGCGTGAGGCTCGCGCCAGAAGTGTACTCGCGGCACCAACCGGACTTCAAGGATCCTTCCGAGCGCCAAGTTTCGTTGAAGGCCTCGAACGCCCGATCCTCCTCCGCGAACGACGGCTGCCAGCCTTTCGCGATCGCCTCCGACAGCTTGGCGTTCGCGCCGTCCGGCGCCGTCAGCCGGTGGGTCGTCAACCATGGGAGGTGCCCGACCGTATTGAGGTTTGCCTCGCGCTGCGCCCCCGGGGGCAGTTTGGGATAGACCGAACGCCGGATCGACTCGAACCGCGACCCGAGCCACCGACCGAACGGAAAGGCCTTTCGCGTCGCTTGATCGTTCTTTGCTGTGATCGCCACGAAGCAGACGCGCTGTCCGGCCGCGAAACCGCGGCGGGCGAGGATGGCGGTAGCGAGCGGCTGGTACCGCGTCGCCTCGAAGGCCGGGTTCACCAGGATGATGAGGTCGCCGAAGGGACGGACGACCTTTCGCCTCGGACGGACGACGCTGTCGATCAGATATTCCGCGACGGCCGAGAATAGGATGAGGCCGCCGAACGAGTGTCCGGCGAGCACCAGGCGAGTGCCGTTTCCGGACTCGACTTCCTCCTCGGTTCGGGGATGGCAATTGCAGTCGCGTTGGTGCCGCCGCAGAGATGCCAGGACCTCGCGCACCGAGCCGACCGCCACGCGGAACGCGGCATTCTTGCGCGTCCAGAACGTGCCGTAGCCCAGTAGCCCACGGAGGCTCATGCCGCGCCACGCAAGGTAGACGCCGAACACGCGACATGGCTTCGGCGAATGCCTCTCAATGTTGGCTGCATATTGAAGGAGCTTGCGAAATTCCTCGAGGTTCCGGTCCTCCGCGCAGGCATTATGCCTCCAGCCGTGGACGAAGACGATGATGGATAGGCGCTCCGTCTGTTTGCTCCGCAAGTAACAGGCTAGCTTATCCTGGACGGATGGATCATGGTACCAGCCCTGATCGTCGAATTCGATTACCGCTAGATCGTAATCGCCGCTCGTATCGATTGCTGGTCCGGTCCAGCGCGGGGCATTGGGTTCCCACCCGAAATCGAACGCTTCCGATAGCAGGGACTTCAGGGACATCAGGGACATATGATCGACCCTAGGGCAACGATTGTTGCCTCACGACGTGCATCTGCACTCTGCCCCGCAGTACTGGATTTGTCGATAGTCGCTCGTTCCGCTGACTGCTAAGTGCCTTCGGGAACTAGCACTTGTATCCGCTGCGGAAGAGGAATAATCGACCCTGGATGACGGGTCGGGTCATCGATCGGCAGCGAAGTGTCGGACGCGTATTTTACAGTGCTGTCGATGTCGGCGTTTCGACTTCGAGGGATCGACAGACGCGAAACTACGAAGCTGTGCCTTGGGAACTGGCTGGAGGTCGTTCAGGAGGCGTGCGCGATCATCGCGTCGTCGATCTTGATCTGCACCCGAGGCTGGGCGTTGTAGTCGTCGACGGCGACGCGGCCGAGGACGTCTACGGGCAGGCCTTCGCTCGCCGCCAGAGCGTCGCCCAGCCGGGTCCCGATCGCGTTGAACAGGATGGCCTCCGTCGTTCCCTCAGGCCCCTCCAGCAGCAGCTTCACGTGCTTCTCCTTGAGGATGCGGACACGCCGCGCGATGCCCCCGATCACCGCGACGGCGGGCTGCTGGTTGCCGGCACCGTAGGGCGCGAGCGCCTCGAGCGGGGCGATCGCGTCCACGGAGGTCGTGCCCGCCTCGGCGACCACGTCGACCTCTGTCGCGGGGCGCTCGAAGTCGAACGCCTCCGCGCACAGGAAGTGACGCAGCTCGCCGATGCGGCCCGCCTCGATCGTGAGCCCTGCCGCCATGCGATGGCCGCCGCCCGCGATGAGGAGCCCGCCCTCCCTGGCCCTGATGATCGCCGAGCCGACGTCGAAGCCGTCGACGGAGCGGCACGATCCCTTGCCGAACTCGCCGACGACGACCGCCGGCTTATCCGTCGCCTCGCGCACGCGTGCCGCCACGAGACCGACGATGCCCGGATGCCATTCCGGATCCTCGATGACGATGACGGGATCGCCGGCGAACTCCGCCGAGACGGCCCTGGCGACGGCGGTCTCCACCATCGCCTTCTGCATCGCCTGCCGCTGGGCGTTGATCTCGCGCAGGCGGCGGGCGAGATCGCGCGTCTCCTCGGCGTCGTCGGAGGCCAGCAGAAGGGTACCCAGGCGCGTGTCGTCGATCCGGCCGGCCGCGTTGATGCAGGGCCCGAACACGAAGCCCGCCGTCTTGGGAGTGAACTCCGTCTCGCCGGTCTCCTCCACGAGAGCCCGGATGCCGGGATTCCGGTCGAGCTTCGGCAGACCCTGCACCACGATGGCGCGGTTGAGGCCGGTCAGGGACACGACGTCCGCGACGGTGCCGAGGGCCGCCAGACCGATCAGATCCATCGGGTCGGGCATCGGGACGCCGATCTCGCCGAAGTAGCCCGTCTCCCGCAGCAGGCGGTTCAGGGAGACCGCGAGCATGAAGGCGAGACCGGCCGTGCAGAGATCCCGCAGGCCGGACGCGTCGTCCGGGCGCTTGGGGTTGACCACGACCGCGTCGGGCAGAGGCAGCGTCCGACTGGGCTCGTGATGGTCGACGACGACCACGTCCATGCCTCTGGCGCGCGCGTGGGCGATCGGCCCGTGGGCCAACGTGCCGCTGTCGAGGACGAGCAGGAGGGTCGCCCCCGCCTCGGCGATCGCGTCGACCGCGCCCGGGTTCGGCCCGTAGCCTTCCCGGATCCGGTCCGGGATGTAGTAGAGCGCCTCCCGGTGGCCCGCGGCCCGCAGCCAGCGCAGCATGATGGCCGTCGAGGTGGCGCCGTCGACGTCGTAGTCGCCGAGCAGGCCGATCGTTTCCCCGTTGCGGACGGCGGCCGCGATCCGCGCGGTGGCCGCGTCCATGTCCGTCAGGCTGCTGGGGTCCGGCATGTTGTTCCGGAGGAGCGGCTTGAAGAAGCTCTCCAGGGCCTGGGGCGGGGTCCCGCGCAGCAGGGCGACCTGCTTGGGCAGGAACAGCGGATCGTCGGCGTCGACGCCCTCGAACTCGATGGGGACGGCCCAGCGGTTCCCGCGCAGCGAGATCTCGGCCACGTAGGGATAGGGCAGTTCGGCGTCGCCGGCCGGCGACGGCGCGCCGGGAGCCGGCCGGAAGGCGGCCGGGGGCGTCGGCGGCGCACGGCGGGCCTGGGCGAACCCCGCGGCGGGGAGCGTCATCGTCGGCTGTTCCAGGTCCATGTTGCGGTCAGACCCCTTCCGCGGGAAGCGGCGTCGGCCGTGCCGGCCGGTTGCGCCAGCCGATCCGGAATTCGGGATCGCAGCGGTCGGCCATCTCGAAGAGGAAGGGCGAGGCGAACTGGGGGCGGGCGAAGCGCTCCTCGGCGTAGCTGACGAAGCACTGGCGCATGGCCCGGGTCACGGCGACGTAGAGCAGGCGGCGCTCCTCCTCGACGTCGGTCGACTTGTGGTGGGGGAGCATCGCGAGCTCGGCACCTACGACGAACACGACCGGCCACTCGAGACCCTTGGACGCGTGGATCGTCGAGAGGACGACGGCCTCCTCGCCGTCGGCCGCGTTCGAGGTGCCGGCCGAGGCCGCGACGTGTTCGAAGAACTCGACGTAGCCCCCGAACTCGCCCGCCTCGATGGCGGCCTGCTGGGAGGCTTCGATCCAGAGCCCGGTGCGGTCGGGCGGCAGTCCCTCGGGCACGAGGTTGGAGAGGAGGTTCGAGGCCGGTTCGGCCGCGGCCGACAGCGGGACCCCCTTCATGGTGTGCAGGAAGGCCGCGATCTGCCGCCGCCTCGGGTGCTTCTCCAGGGTCTCGCGCTCGTCCTTCGTCGCGGTGCCGGCCGCGGCCTTCAGCACGCAGACGAAGAGCCTGACCTCGGGAAGGGCCCAGAAGCTGCCCACGCCCACGAGGCGGACCGGGACCTTCTCGCGGGCGAGCGCGGTCTGAACCACCGGCGCGAGGGAGCCGGACCGGAACAGGATGGCGATGTGGCGCGGCGCGACGCCGCCGCGTATGCGCCGCGCCACCGCCTTCGCGACGGCCGCGGCCTCCTCCCGGTCGTCGCCGAAGCCGGAGATCGAGACCCCGTCCCCCTGCTCGGTCTCGACCACGGGGACGATCGTCTTCGCCACGCGGAGGGTGTTGACGGTCACCACCGCGTTCGCGGCGGACACGACGGCGGGCGTCGAGCGGTAGTTGCGGGCGAGCACGTATCGGGCGCCCCCGCGGAAGCGTCGCCCGAAATCCGTCGCGTAGCGCACGTCGGCGCCCCGCCAGCCGTAGAGGGCCTGATCGTCGTCACCCACGACCCAGAGATTGCCGCCCTGCCCCACCATGGTCTCCAGGAGGGCGATCTGCAGCCGGTTCGTGTCCTGGAACTCGTCGACCAGGATGTGGCGGAAGCGCCGCTGCAGGTAGGCGCGGAAGTCGGGATCGTTGTTGGCGGCCCTGATGGTCGCGATGATGAGCCGCGGGAAGTCGCAGATGCCGCGGGTCGACAGCTCACGCTCGTAGGCCCCGTAGATCTCGGCCGCCGCGACGAGGTCGGGGGTCTGGCGGCGCGCGGCCTCGGCCGCGGCCTCGACCGGAGAGACCAGCCGGTCCTTCCAGCGCGAGATCATGTCGACGAGGTCCTGGTACTCGCCGTGCCAGCTCAGGCCCGTGTCCTTGAGGATGGCGGTCTGGGCGTCCCCCGAGACGATCTCGAAGTCCTTGGGCAGCCCCGCCCGGTCGTGGAACTGCCGGAGCAGGCGGACGCACAGCGAGTGGAAGGTGCCGACGAACATGCGCCGGCGTTCGGTCTCGGGAATGTCCCCGTGGGCCTCCACGAGCCGCACCCCGACCTCCTGGGCCGCCTTCACGGTGAAGGTCGAGATCAGGATCGACTCGCGCGGCACCCCGATGGCGTGGAGATGGAGGTGGCGGCCGACCAGCGTGCGCGTCTTTCCCGAGCCCGGTCCGGCGATGACGATCGCCGGCCGCGGGCCGGAATGGGTCGCCGCGCGCATCTGGTCTTCGTCGAGGTCCAAGGCACGATCCTTCGATGAGAAGGAACGATTACGGGTTTGCCCGCATCCGTCAACGCATCGGCGCTCCGATGCTTAAGGAATGACGGATGCGAGCGTTCTCGTTGCTTCCGTCAGGCGTGCGCCGACTGGCGACCGGCACGGCGCGGCGGTTCGGGATGGGCGACGCCTCGGCTCGCGGCCTCTTCCGGCGATAGCTCCAGGACGAGCCGATCGATGATGCCGTTCTTCACCTCGTCGCCGATCCTGCCCTGCTCGAAGGCGTCCTTGAGGCGTCGCGCGATCTCGTTCTTGGCGCTGCCGGTGCGGAACCGGTTCGCGAGGCGGCGCCGGGCCTCCTTCGGTCCGAGAACCGCGTACAGGCGCTGGCGCAGTTCGGCGTCCTCCGCCGTTGTCGAGAAGGCCCAAGCCTCCACCGGCGACAGGGTGTTGACCAGCATGTGCTCGTGCTGGCCGTCGCGGAGCTGGATCTTGACCAGGAACGGCGCGCCGCCGGCGGCCGGGCCGTTGAGGTGGTGCTTGATGATGGACTCCGCCGTGCGCGACAGGTCGAAGCGCTCGGCCACCTCCCGGGCATTGCCCGCGTTGGCCACCCCCATGACCCAGATCCCGGTCGCGACGTCGATCATGTCCTTCGGGAAGTCGTCGAGCAGCTGGCTCGCCAGGACGATGTGGACGCCCCACTTCCGGCCCTCGCGCATGTCGATCATGACCTGATCCCGGACCTGGGGCGCCACGCTCGTGCGGTGGAACTCGTCGTACACGAGGCGCTTGGGCGTCTCGCGGATGCGACGGATCCTGGCGCGGTGGTGCTCCCGGTAGAGGTCCGGGATGAGGTTCACGATGTCCTCGTTGAGGTAGAAGTCCCGGGCCGTCGCGTAGCGGGCCAGCATGTAGCTCATGGCCGTGGACTTCGCGGCGAAGTCGCCGACGCTCGGCGCAACCTCGTCGAGGTCGAGGGAGACGACGCGCGCGGCGCCGATGTCGAACCGGGTCGGCACGGTCAGGAGGGGGTAGGCGGCCGCGACCGCCGTGATCATGCGCGCGAACACGTCGATGACCTTCTCGCCGGTCGAGATCATCGCCGTGCCGAAGTTGTTGACGATGCGGTCGTCGCGCAGGACGAGCTGCAGGTCCTCCAGCAGGGGCACCGCCCGGCGCTGGGCGAGGATGGCCTCGCGTTCCGCGCCGTGCTCGAACAGGGCATCCACCACGTCCCACCACGTCACGCTGCCCGGCACCTGGATGCCGCGGCCGCGGAGCGCCTCGTCGACCTCGAAGTCCTCGCCGGGGACGTACCGCTTTGGCGCGGAATTGGCGATCTTCTTGTCGTCGAAGCGCGCGTAGACCTCGTCGACCACGCGGGCCGCGATGTCGGCGAGCCCTTCGGGCGAGCGCTCGGAGCCGACCGGGGTGCCGAGGAGCGCGAGGAAGTTGACGAGGAACGCCTTTTCGTTCGGGAGCGGGTACCGGCAGCCCAGCTGGGTGTCGAACGGATTGATCGCGTAGTCCTTCGTCATCCGCAGCCGGTGGTAGGCGACCTGGTGCCGCTGGTCGATCGGCAGCGCCTCCTTGAGAAGCGAGACGAGGCCCGACGACGAGCGCCCGATGTCGATGATCGCGATCCGGGGGAGCATCTGTCCGCCCGTGCCGACGGTGGCCGCCGGGGACAGGCAGGAGGCCAGACCGGTCGTGTTGAGCCAGACGGACTTCCCCTTGCCCGGCGGGGCGAAGACGAGATCGATGAAGGCGTCCTGCTTCTCGGTGCCGGGCTGATAGGCCCAGGGGCGGCCGTCCCCGGTCCGGAAGAGCACGGAGCCGAACGACCACGGCGAGGCGTCCCGGTTCCAGGGCAGCATCCTCACGACGTCCGCGAGCGGCGGGACGCCGGCGGGCGCGGTCGACGCGATGTCCAGGGCGAGCGCCGAGGACATGACGGAGGCGAGCGGATCGCCCGCGAGCTGCGAGGCCTCGCAGTAGCCCCAGCCCTCGACGGCGCGCTTCAGCTTCGACGCCCGGTCCTCAATCAGGCGCAGGTCGTCGGATCGGGCCCACGTGGCGAACGAGATGCGCATCCGGCAGACGACCAGCCCATCCTCCGCGCGTGCCGCCTTGAGCTCCTGGATCGCGTCCCGGATGGCCCTGTTGTCGCGGTTGGTGATCGTGAAGATCGCCGCGAGGAAGCTCTGGATGCCGAGCATCGAGAGCCCCTCCCCCTCGATTAGATACGAGACCCGCCAGGGGAACTCCTTCGAGACGCTGCCTTCGATCATGCGGCTGAGCAGGAAGGCGAAGTTCTGCACCTCCTGCGGGCCGATGGTCATGTCGACGCCGGCGAAGTTGTAGGCTCCGACGCGGACGATCCGCGGGTTCACCCGCTCGGCCTCGCGGTCGAAGATCTGGTCGTCCAGCCTCGGCCACAGATAGTGGCTCGCGTCGACGGCGGAGAGCTCGGGGCGGCGGGACGGCACCGGGTCGCCCGGCAGGGCCGGCTGCCACTTCGAGTCGGTGAGGTCGGGATAGACGGACGACCGGATCACCTCGACGGCCTCGTGGGCGTCGAGCGCCTCCGCGCGGATGCCGACGTCCCCCAGATCGGTCAGCAGCGACGCCACGAACGAGTCGTGCCGGGTCACGAGGGCGCGCACGGCGCGGTTGATGTCCTGGGCCTCCGCGAACGTCGGCCATCCCTTCGGGGGCTTGCGGTCGATGTTGGCCCTCTGGAGTTCCTGCTTGGTCAGGATCGACAGGCGGGTCCAGAGGACGAAGTAGAAGCCTTCGGAGACGATGAAGTTCGGCAGATGCGCTTCCCTGGCCTCGAACAGGTCCTCGAAGTCGAGATTCAGCTCGTTGGCGACGTTGCGCGGCGGCCGCATCAGGTTGCTGACGACGAGATCGGACAGATCCGGGTCCCGGCAGAACCAGACCTGCAGGGCGTGGCCGGGGCGCCCGAAATACGGGCTCAGCTGCACGGTGAGCCGCTCGATCAGGTGTTCGAGTTCCTCCTGGCCAAGGATCTGGCGCACGCCGTCGATCCGGAGCACGGTGGCGAGCGATCCGTCCTTGGCGACGATCGTGTGGCCGCCTTCCGACGTCTCCAGCGCCGAGAAGGATTCGAGCGGCTTCTTCGCATACCTCGCGACGACGGAGCCGATGGTGCCGAGTGCGCTGGTCAGGCCCATGCGGGGCTCTCCGGGTCGAAGGATTGCAGGTGGCCCGACCGTTCGAGCGCGACGGCGAGGTCCATCGCGTCCAGTGCGTCGGGTAGAGCCCGGTGGGGCTCGCGCGGGGGCCGCTTCAGGATCGTCGCGCAGGCCTCCTCGAGGGAGAGATGGCCGCCCGCGCCGACCGCACGGCCGGCCCCCGCCGAAGTGCAGGCGAAGGCGCGGCCCGGGCCGAACGGATCGGGCGCACCGTGCGCCATCTCGATCGCCACCAGGGTCGCATCGTACGGGACGAAGTGGATGGCGATGCGGCCCGCGCGCGCCAGGAAGGTGCGGAGGAGCCCGAAGGCCTCGGCCGCCGGCAGCCCCTCGCGCTTCGCCTTGGACTGCGAGATCCCGTGCAGGTCGCGCATCTCCATCGGGATGGTGAACCCGTCCGGCCTCAGCAGCGTCCGGAAGGTGTCGGCGACGACCCCGTCCGGACGATAGAGGACGCAGCCGAGCTCGACGATGCGCGGCTGCGAGGCGTGACCCAGCGGGCGTCCCGCGTGAGGCACCCCGGTCGTCTCGGTGTCGAAGGCGGCCAGCATGGGGCGGAGGGTCGGATCGAAGGAACGAACCTTCCGACCCTACCCCGAGAATTCAGGGCCGCATAGGGCGTCGGAGTCCGATCACGGCGTCGGGCCCGACGAAGGAACGACCGGAGCCGGCCGCGGCAGCGCTATACGGGCGACGGCGGGACGTTCGACGCGCGGCGGCCCTCCGCCCGGGATCTGCACGGCGGATGCGGGACGCACGCTCTCCGGAGCCCGATGGGCGGCGGCGACCTGCGGCGGCGTGCCGACCCGCGGCGGCGCGGCGACCCGCGGCGCGCCCGGCGGAACGATCCGGGCGGTCGCGGGCGGTCGCGCCGGCGGGACGCCGACCCTCGGCGGCATGACGGCGGGGCGCGGTGCCGGCGCATGATCCGGCCGGGCCAGCTGCGCCCGTGCCGCGGGGTTCTCACGGACGGGCGGCGCGAACCCGACCTCCACCGCGGCGCGCTCCACGAATTCGGAGAGCCTCGTCCACCGTGCGTCGGATGCGCGGCGCGACACCGCCTCGTCCAGGGCGGCCCGCTCCCCGACCACGAACAGAAGCTCCTCCGGGCGCGTCCAACCGGTGTACAGGATCGTGCGGTCGAGCATGCCGGCGTGCGCGGTCGAGGCGACGATGACGGCCGCGTTGGCCTGGGACCCCTGCATCTTGTGGATGGTGCAGGCGTAGGCGAGGATCAGCTCCCGCCATCTGGTGACCGGATAATCCACCTGACGCGGGCGCGCCCCGGGCGCGTCGGAATCGAACGCGACCTTGATCGTCCGGCGCGGACGTCCGTCCGAGGACTGCTCCTCGACGCCGAGGATCGTTCCGACGTCCCCGTTGAAGACGTCGTTCTCCTCGTCGTTCTTCGTCGCCATGACCCGGTCGCCGACGCGCGGGAGCGGCATCTTGGGGTCGTCGCGGGGGCCGTGCGAGACGCCCTCGATCGGCCGCCCGGTCGGATTGAGCGCCGCGGAGAGCCGTGCGTTGAGATCCCAGGTGCCCGCGGGACCCGGGGCCTGCGGGCTCATGATCGCCACGTCCCTCGTCGGATCCAGGCCGAGTTGGGTCCGCATGGGTCCGGTCACGAGCCTCACGACCTCGTCCGCGATGCTGGATGCCTCGTGCTCGTAGAAGGCGAGGCCGCCGCGGACCTTGTTGTCCATGAAGGGGACCTTCCCGTCCTTCACCGTCCGGGATTCCTTGGCGATGCTGGAGTTCTCCTCCTGGCGGTAGATGTTGACGAGCTCGACCGAAGGCACGAGCGGCCTGTCGCCGGTCCGCGCGGCCAGAAGATCGGAGAGGACGTTGCCTGCCCCCACGGACGGCAGCTGATAGGGATCGCCGATCAGGACGAGGCGCCCGTCGGCGGGCATCGCGTCGAAGACGGCCGCCATCGTCTGGGCGTCGATCATGGAGGTCTCGTCGATCAGAAGCACGGTGCCGCCGGGCATCGGGTTCTCCCGGTTGACCCCGAACATGCTGCCGCCGGTCTTCTTGTCCTCGCGCGCGAGCAGACGGCGATGGAGGGTGACGGCCTTGCGCCTGGTCGCGGCCGAGGCGCGCTTGGCGGCCTTTCCGGTCGGTGCGACGAGGTCGAGCGTCCGGTGTCCGAGTTCCTCCAGGACCGCGATCAGCGCCTCGGTGACGGTGGTCTTGCCGGTGCCGGGTCCGCCGGCGAGGATGAAGACGGGCGAGAGCGCCGCGCCGCGCACCGCCGCCCGCTGTATGGCGTCGAAGCGCGCGAACTTCGGATTGCGGGCGAAGACGCGTTCGATGGCCTCGTCCACCCGGGCCTCCGCATGGGCCTGGGGCGCCTTCAGCAGCTCCATCACCTTCCGCGCGACGTAGGCTTCGGCCACCAGAAGCTCGGGGAGGTGGACGACGATGCCCTTCGGGGAGCGGTCGACGTGCACGCTGCCGCCCTTGCGCCCCGCCGTGGCAAGAAGCCAGGTCTCGACCTTGCCGCGCAGCCCGCCGTCGCGCCCGAGCAGCGAAGCCGCCTCGTCGGCGGCCCGGGCGGCCGGCAGGCCGGTCGAGCCCTCGCTGCGGGCGCGGTCGAGCACGGCCAGCATGGCGGACTCGATGCGGCGCACGTCGTCGGGGCCGAGACCCATGTCCAGGCCGATCTTGTCGGCGTTCTGGAAGCCGACGTCGGGCACCCTGGAGATCGCGTACGGGTTCTCCCGCAGCACCTTCCAGGTGTCGTCCTTGAACGCGTCCAGGATCCGGCCGATCGCGTGGTCGTCCACGCCGGCCTTGGACAAGGCGACCACGGCGCGCCTGTTCGAGAGCCGCCTCGCCCAGTCGGTCAGGATCGCGCCTCGGAAGCGGGCCGGATCCGTCGAGATCTCGACGAGGAGGTCGGGCGACTGCTCGGCCTTCCGGCAGGCGGCCGCGCCGTGACGCTCGACGAAGGCCCGTATCGTCGTGGGCGTGGCGCCATGGCGGGAGGGTTCGAACAGGCGCCCGAGGAAGACGGCCGCTCCGTCCTTCGTGGCCGGCAGGTCGGGGCGCACGGAGACGGCCTGGAAGATGTGCTCGGTCCGCCCCCTGAAGACGTTGGGCCGCCACGTGCCCTTGGCGAGGAACCAGTCCCCGACCTCGAGCGCGAGCCCGCGCGTCGAAGCCTTCGCCTCGATCATGCCGCCGGCCGTCTCGTAGCGCACGACGTAGAGCCCGCTGCCGCCCTCCTCGGGCTTCTTGCGGACATGGGTGACGATGCCGGCGATTGTGTCCATCACGCTCCGGTCCCTTCAGAGCCTCGCCGAAGGTGCCGTTCGTTCTGACACCGGAGCACGAAAATCCGAAGGGCGCCCCTTCAGACGACCCCGACCGCCCTCAGGATCGCGGCTCCGACCGCCCCGGAGGCCAGCGCGGGCCCGTAGGGGGTCCAGTCCAGTCCCGCCCGACGCATCGGGACCCCGTAGCCGAGGAGGACGATCGCCGAGAGGATGAACATGGCGAGCGCCGGCATCGGTCCGAACCACGCGGCGGCGGCGGTCGCCAGGGCCACGTCCCCGCCCGACATCGCGTCCACCTTCAGGATCCAGCCGCTGAGGGCGAAGACCCCGCCGATCAGCGCGAACGCGGCGAAGGCTCCGTACACGCGCATCTGCAGGTCGGGCTCGAGCGGCGAGACCAGGAGGCCGCCCCAGAACAGGCCGACGGTCACCCACTCGGGGATCTGTTCGGTGGTGAGATCGATCCATCCCGCGACGACGCCGCACCAGAGGATGGCGAGAACGGCCGCCGTGACCGGCGTCGGACCGATGAAGAGGACCAGGAACGCCGAGACGAGCCCGACCGCGGCCTCGGCCAGGGGGTAGACCGGATCGACTGCCACCTTCCCGCATGGACACCGGCCCCGCTTGGCCAGCCATCCCAGGACGGGAACCCAGGCGAGCGGAGGAAGCGGACGCGAGCAGGCGTCGCAGAACGAAGGGGGGAAGGCGAGGCCGAGCGTCGGGTCCGGCTCCTCGACGAGGCCCCACCGGTGGGGCAGGCGCCACGCGGCGAGACCGGCGAAGGACGTCAGGGCCGCGCCGAAGATCGCCGCCATCGACGCGCTGAGGAGCGGGAACTCGGCGAAGAGCTCGACGGGGTCGGTCATCGTCATGCCGCCTGCGGGCGCCCGCGGCCGGGCGTGCGCCCGGGTTCGATCATCGTGGCGATCGCGAAGGCGACGATGTTGTGGGCGCGGGCGCGGAAGTCCTTGATCAGATCGGCGATCGGATCGTGCGTCTCGAACCAGCGTCGGCGAGCCTCCTCGTCCATGCTCGCGGCCCGCTGGACCATGGCCTCGGTCTCGCGCTCGTAGATCGACCGCATGAGCTTGGAGAAGTGCTTCACGAGCGACTGCAGGACGGTCCGCACCTCAGCTTCCGAAGAGGTTTCCACGATCATCTTCGGCAGGTTCTCGTTTGAAGCTTCGATGATGGCGTCCAGCAGGCGGCGCTGCAGTCCGGCGGGGTCAGCTGCGCGGAAGTCGTAGGGGAGTGTCTGGCAGGCCATCAGCGTCGACGCGGCGACGAAGCTGAGGGTGACCGAGATGTCGGGCGTCGCTTCGGAGCCGCGTCCGAACGGGCTGAAGTCGAAGCGCTTGGACGCCGCGCGGAGGACCTGGGCGATCGCACGCGCTTCGAAGGCGACGTCGAGAGGTTCGCCCGTATGCCACCGCTCCACGACGTACTCGACGATGTCGGGACGGACGGCCCGGACCAGCTGCTCGCTCGCGGCGTTCGGCGCCACGCCTTCGAGGAGTGCCACCACCTCGACGGAGAGCGCCCGTGCGGTTTCCGCCAGACGCGCTCCGATCTCGCCGAAGCGTTCGTCGGCCGGACCGATGCCGCCCCTGGCCATGGCGGTGAAGATCGCCGCGTTCTGGTTCAGGAACTGCTGGAAGGCGACCCGCATGTCGCGCGCCGCGCGCTCCGCCTCGTTGACGTCGATCTCGCCCTGCCTGGCGTTGGAGAAGCCCATGTCCGTAGTCCTCAGAAATCGGTCGCGGCACGCACGTCGGCGTCGTCGGCGATGCGGTGGTCCAGGTCGTTACGGCGCAGGAAGCGGCGGAACAGGTTGTTCACGGCCTCCAGCGCGATCTCGTCGCCGGACACGGTCCGGCGGACCGCCTCGGAGAGCGAAAGCATGAGGAGCAGGGGCGAGGAGGACGACAGGGCCGCCACGCGGTAGCCCAGGAGCGCGTTGTCGCCGTCGCTGGTGAGCTGGACCCGGAACCCGCCCCTGCCGCGATGCCGGGCCACGACGGGAGCCGCGATGTCGCTCGCCGCGACCAGGAAGGCCGGAAGGAAGCGTTGCGGATCCGCGAGATCGTCCGGCGCCACGGTGATCGAGCTGATGCGGGCCTCGCGGCCGCCTGTGGCGTGGCCGACCACGGCCGTGGCGAAGCGCAGGAGCCGCTCGTCGTCGACCCGGGGCAGCTGAGGCGGGGCGAGGTCGCGTTCGAAGGCCGCCTGGGAGCGCTCCTCCCGCCATACCTCCTGCTGCGCCGTCACCTCGTAGGGCACGTAGGGCGATCCGCCCGGCACCGCGGCGAGGCGGGTCATGGCGTCCTGGACGCCCCTGTTGCCCAGTGGGCGCGTCGCGAGGCGCTGGATCGCCGCGAGGATCGCCTCGCCGAGATCGTCGCCCGTTCCGGTGACGACGCGCTGTCCCGACTCGCCCCGCGGCCGGTCGGGAACGAAGACGATCCCCTCGACAGCCTCCGGCTGGATACCGAGGCGCTTGGCGACCCCTTCGGCCGCCGCGGCGGCCTGCCGGTCGACGTCGCCCGGGGCGCCCGCCGGGCCGCGCCAGATCTCCCGGGCCGGGTCGGGGCGGCGCCTGAGGCCGGGGATGCAGATGATCGCGAAGACTCCGCTCTCCGGATGGAGCACGACCCCGGGCTCGCCGCGAAGCGGCTGGACGACCACGTGGACGTCGTCGAGATAGTCCTCCGCCGCGAAGAGCGGTTCCTTCAGATCCTCGGCGAGATCCGGCAGCGGTCTTGCGGGTACGAAGCGAGCCATTCGTCGGGCCTCCCCATCCGACTTGCCAGAAGGAACGAATAGACGCAACTTCGCGCCATTCCTTCGCCTGGCGCAAGCGGAATCCGACCACATGAACTCGGCAGCCCTCGGCCCGGACGGGCGCATCACCACGTCGAACGGCATCGACGACTTCCACCCGTTCGAGCGCTGGGTGGCCGGATGCCTGCGGGAGGGCGCGGTCGAGTTCCAGGGCGACGACGTCATCCTGGGCGAGAAGGCCGCCGCTCGCTTCGCTCCGGGCATCGACCGCGAGAAGAGGATGGCGGTTCTCGGCATCGTCGAGCGCGACGCCGAGCCGATCCGCGCGATGCCCTGGACCTCAGCCGCCCTGCTGGCCGGCGTGAACGGACGCGAGTGGATCGCCCTGTCCGCGCGGGACGCACGCGTCGGGAACGCGCGCGAGCTCAGCCCGAAGCAGCTCCGGCTGTTCATCCCGCTCGATCTGGTGGTCTACGAGGCCGTGAAGGCGCTGCCCGACGGCAAGATCCAGCTGGTGTCCCTGCCGACGGCGAACGGTCGGATCTTGGCGGAGGGGCGCCCCATGATGGCGCTCCCGTTCAAGAAGATCGGCGTCGCCTAGTCCGCCGCCACGTCAAAAGGAAAGGGCGGCCCGTCAGGGCCGCCCTTCCGAGATCGCGTGCATCGGATCCAGCCTGCGGATCAGTTCATGCCCAGAGCCTGCATGTAGAGCTCGAGGATGGCCTCCTGCTCCTGACGCTCGCTGTGGTCCTGCTTGCGGATGCGAAGGATGGTCCGGATCGCCTTCGCGTCGAAGCCGCGCCCCTTCAGCTCGGCGAAGACCTCCTTCATGTCGCCCATGATGCCGGCCTTCTCCTCCTCGAGGCGCTCCAGGCGCTCGATGAACTGCTTGAGTTCGTCGGCCGCGACGCCTTCCGCGGACGAGACGTCGCCGCTGGCGGCGGTAGGCATCGAATGGGCGTTCATGGAGATCTCCAGCTGGGAACGGTCCGTTCCTTCGAATCGAGTGCCACCAACAAATCAGCGGCCAGGCTTCGTGTCAACATTGAACGAAGGAACGGAATTAACGAGCTCCTACATGCCCCGCGGGCGCGGAATCATGTCCGGGGTCGGCTCCGGCAGCGCCTCCGGGCTCTGTGGGGCCGGCACCGTGCCCGGGGCGGGCGCGGGGGTGAAGGCCGCCGCCATGCCGGGGCTCTTCTGGCGCACGGCCGCCACGTCGTGGGCGTCCGCCGGGAGCGGTCCGTCGAGGAGCGTCGAACCGCTCGCCGGCAGGACGCTGAGGGTGTTCGTGCGCATGGTTCATTCCTTCCGGAAGGGTTGACGACTGGCCATTTGCATGGTCGTCATCCAACATGACATGGACCCTTGCAAGGAGCGAGGGGGCCACGGAGATCCCCCAGTGACGGGCCAGCTTCTAGGCACGACGGAGATGGAGGCGTGGCACGGGCGCATGCCCGCCGACGTCCGCGCCGCGATACCCGAGGACTTCCGGGAAGGGACCGAGGACTACGTCGCGCTCTCGGCGCGCATCTCCGCGGCGAAGGTCGAGGATGCGCACAGGATCGTCGCGTCGGAGGCCGACCTGTTCCGCCGCATGGGAAGGGCCCGGCGCCTGCGGTTCCTCGCCTGGGCCGCCCGACGCTCGACGCCGGACCGGCCGTCGGCCTGGGCTCGGCTGTTCGAGAAGGACGGCGACGGCGAGGACGGCAGCGAAGGAGCGGCGTCCGGCCTGAACGACATCGTCGATCTGTTCATCGACGACATCCGCTGCCTGAAGGACCCGCTCGCGGCCCTCGTGGTCGCCCGCATCGGCGACGGCGAGAACGTCAGGATCGTGGCGCGGGCCGCACAGGACATCATCGAATCTCCCGCCCCCGGAGGAGCGCCATGAGGAAGCTCGTCGCAGCAGCCGTCGTCCTGAGCCTCCTGGCCGGCCCCGCGCTCGGCGAGGGCGGGTGCGACTCCTCCGTCCAGCAGGCCCAGGATCAGGCCCGGCGCTCCTACATCCAGTCCCGCGCATCCATGGCCGACTCCCTGTTCTCCCGCCGCGGCTCGAGCTTCAAGGACATGAGCTGCATGGAGAAGCTGTTCTCGCTCGGCAACCAGAACCTCGACATCTTCTTCCAGCCGCCGTCCATGCAGTCGCTGCTGCAGTCGGTGATGACGATGGCCTGCCAAGCCGGGGCCCAGTACATCAACCAGGCGCTGGGCTCCTTCACCGGACAGCTCGGCAACAGCTCCGGCGGCATCGGCTCCCTCCTGTCGGGCGGAAGTCTGAGCGGCCTCACGGGCGGGGGTCTCAATCTGCGGTTCGGGACGGGCCCGGGCGACGGCGGCCTCAACTCCGTGAACATGCTGCAGTACACCGGTGCCGGCGGCGCATCCTCCGGCTCCGCCACGGGCGGCTACCGGGATCTCCTGAGGTGAGGTCCGCCCACGCCATAGGTCTGCTGCCGATCCTGCTGGCGGCCCAGGCCGTCGCGGCTCCGCAGCCCGTCCCGCTCAAGGACGACCGGACCGCGCGCGAGCGGCCGACCGCCGAAGTCCTGATGTCGCGCGAGATCGGCGCCGTCCCGGGCGCCCATGTCGAGACCGCGATGGTCGACGTGGACGAAGACGGCGTCGGCGAAGTGGTGGTGCGCATCGTTCATGGCAGCACCTGCGACGGCTCGCGCCAGTTCTGCCGCACGGCGGTCTTCCGCCACGACGGCCGCACGTGGCGCCGCGTCCTGGACGTGCCCGCGAAGTCCCTCGCCCTCGGCGACGCCGACGCGCGCGGCCAGCGCCCGCTGATCATCGACGGCGACGAGGTGCGGACGCTGAGGTCCGGCACGTTCCGCGTCGACGCCGCGGCCTCCGGCGCCACGAAGGTGCGGTTCGCGCCGTCGGTCGGGGCGAAGGCCCGCGAGATCGCGGCCTCGTTCGGGCCCGGAGCCGTCCGGCTGCTGGACGGGAAGGCCGACCTCAAGGTCTCCGCAGGGGTCGCCGAGCTGGATGCGAAGAGCGGCGCCCAGGCGGTCTACCGCCTGGAGGGATCCGTCGCGTGCGGCCTCGTTGGCTGCCCGGTCCGGACCGTCGTCCGCAAGGGCGGCCGGGACGTGGTCGTCCTCGAGGGCTTCGCCAAGGGCGACGTCTGGGTGATGGGCAGCGGCCGGGACGGGGTGCGCGCCATGGTCCTCGACAGCGCCGTCGGGCCGGTGGCCTACGCGTTCGACGGCCGTCGATACGTCGCGGACGGGCCGAGGAGATGACCATGAGACTTCTCCTGGCGACGCTCGCCGTCTCGGTGGCCCTGCCGCTCGCGCCCGCGATGGCCGACGACTTCGGGGTCCGGCTCTGCTCGGCCGTGTCCTGCTCGGCCGAGACGGAACAGGCGGCGATCGCGCCGACCTGGAACGCCCTGACGGCCATGGGGACCAATCAGCTCCTCGGGGCGACCTTCCTCGACGTGCCGGTCGATCCGGCCGCCCTGGTGGCGGGTGCGATCGTCGTCGGCCCGGTCGAGATGGATCGGGTCATGAGGGGCGGCTCCATGGATCCGGGCCTGGCCTCCGTGGTCAAGACGGCGATGGGATCCGTGGCCGGCGTCGATATCAGCGCGGAGATCGGGAAGACGGACACGTCGTTCCAGGCGGCGGCCTACGATCCGAATGCGGCCTTCGCCGCCTCGGGGGCCGGCTCGTCGAGCTCCGGATCGCCGCTGTCGTCGATGCCGGGTCTGTCCAACCTCGCCTCGTCGTCCGGCATGTCGTCCTCGGCCATGTCCTCGGGCATGTCGTCCTCGGGCACGTCCTCGATGAACACAGACGGGGATTCGCCGCCCGGATGCGACTCGCGCGTGTCCCAGATGGTCGTCCAGGCGGCGTCGAAGTACGTCGAGGACATGGACCAGATCAGTCGGTCCGACATGGGCTTCACGCGGAAGGACGGCAGAGGAGCTCAGCCGTCCTACGAGAGCGAGGTCGGCAGCAAGAAGCCCTTCATGGGCAACGGCAGCCTGGGCGGCCTCTCGTGCCTGTCCAACCTGTTCTCGCAGGCGAAGGTGCTCGACAACCTCTTCCGCCCCCCGACCATGCAGAGCCTGATGAACCAGGTCCAGAACCTGACCTGCGGCGCGGCACTGTCCGCGATCGGTCAGGCCAACCAAGCGATCAGCCGCAGCTTCTTCTCGACGGCGAGCATGGGCGGCTTCTTTCCGGGCGCGTTCCTCAACTCGATGGGAGGCGGCCTGAACGGCGCCTCCGGCGGCGGCGGTCTCGGCGGCTTCCAGATCCCCGCGCTGACCTCGATCATGGGTTCGTCCGGGTCGAACTACGGCACCAGTTCCGGTCAGACCAACGGCGGCTACGGCGCGCTGTTCGGTCGACGCTGACGGAGACGCGACATGGCGAAGAAGCTCCACCTCCCCCTCGCAGCTCTTGCTGCCACCGCGGCCGCCGCCCTGCTCCACCCGGCGCCGGCGCGCGCCGAGATCACCTGCTGCGTCGGCTACTACGACCACAAGAACGCGGACGGGAACCGGGATCAGGTCATCGACAGCTTCACGAAGCAGATCAACGCCATGCAGCTGGCGATCATCGAGGCCATGCGTCTCGGGACGGGGCAGCTGACGGGCAACCTCCGCGAGCAGTCCACGGCCCGGGCCAACATGGCGGACGTGCAGGACGACCGGAACGTCGTCGGCAACATCGAGAAGGCCCGCCTGGACGCCATCCGCGAGGCCGCCTCCGGCGCGACGAGCTGCAACGTCATCACCTCGGCCGCCGGCGGCACGCTGGGGGCCGCGATCAACCAGTCGGTTGCCGCGCAGGCGAAGGACATCTCCAACTTCAACCTCGGCCGGAACGGGATGCCGAGCGCCGAAGGGACCGACAAGGGCATCAAGGCCCGCATCGACCTCCACTGCTCCAAGTACGCCTCGCCGGCGGACGTCTCGTCGGGTATGTGCACCGGGGGCGGCAGTTCGCAGATGCCGGACGCCAACCAGGACATCGCGCAGTCGCTCTGGTTCTCCGAGGACGGCACGACGCGCACGCTCTCGAAGGATCGCGCCGACGCGGCGCGCGCCTACATCATCAACGCCATCGCGCCGGTCCCGCTGGGCGGCCTGCCGGAGAACGCGGCCCGGACGAGCGCCGGCCGCGAAGCCGCCGCGGCACGCATGGAGGTCGCGGCGCGCGACTCGGTGCCGGCCGCGATCCTCGCCGATCAGCTCGCCCGCCGAGAGGGCAAGTTCGGCAGCAGCACCGCCAACGCCACCGGCGGCACCGTCGAGAAGTGGGCGAAGGAGACGGCCCAGCGCGTCGTCGGCTACTCCAGCACCCAGTTCCCGAACGGCGTCTCCTGGCTCGACTACTTCGAGCTGCGGTCGAAGGGCTTCTTCTTCGACACAACCCAGAACGTCGCCACCCAGGGCTCGTCTGCCGGACAGGCCATCAAGGACATGGGCCTCGCCGTACAGTGGATGGCCTACCAGAACTACGAGATCTGGTCGCAGCTCGAGAAGACCAACGCGACTCTTGCGGCGATGTTGTCTATCCAGCAGGAGCAGGCGACCGGAAGGTCCAGGACGCTTCGCTAACGAAGGAATGGGCAGCCGCCATGGGCTTCGGGAAAAGCAACGCTCTCTTCGACGAGGATCCGGACGATGGCCCGGAGGACGACGCCGTCCAGGCCTTCGTTCCGCCCGTTCCTTCGGAAGCAATCGAATTCGCCGCAGACGGGGCCGGATCGCCGGCGGAGACCGTCCCCTTCGTCGCGTCCGATCTCCAGCCGGCCGCGAACGACGAAGGGGCGGCCGTCCTCCATCTCGCCGATCCGTCGGCCGGCTCGCTTGAGGAGCGCCTCGGCGAGATCCTCGCGCAGCAGGCGGAGTCGACCCTGCCGGCCGCCGACGCCGCGCCGGCAATCCCGCGTTCCGCATTCACCGTGCGTCCTCCGACGCCGGGTGCCGCGTCGGAGCCCCCCTCCCCCACCGGCGGCGAACCCCGTACGTCCCCGGCCAACGAAGCCCCGGCGGCCGAGCAGGCGCCCGGCCCCGAGCGGGAGGATCTCGGCCTCACGCCCGATCAGCAGCGACTGTTCGACAGCCTCGGCGACGAGGAGCGCGAGGAGATCAAGCATAGGCTTCGGACGGAGCGCGAGCGGCTGGAGGCAGACCGGCGCAGGCTCGAGATGGAGCGCAAGCGCGCGGAAGCGGCGCCGCCCGTCACGGGGCTGGCGATGCTGGCCCACGCCCTGCTCCCCCGCCGCAACACCCTGGAGCGCCGCGAGAGCGACTTCCGCAGCCGCGAGGCCTTCCTGCAGTCCGGCTACGTGGGCGAGAACTACCTGCGCCTGAAGCAGCGGGACTTCCTCCGGACGGCCACCGAGCTCGCCGCACGGCAGGCCACGCTCGCGCAGTCCGTGAATTCGTACAACGCGGCCTTCGGCGCAACCGAACCCGGTCGGCGGTACCTCGACAAGGTCGAGCGCCTCGTCGCCGGCGGCATGCAGCGCGACGCGGCTCAGGCGTTCGTCCGGGAGGGCAACGTCGTCGGGGCCAAGGAGGACGCGGCGGAGGCCGCCAAGGATCCGCGCGTGGCCGCCGCCCGTGCCGCCATGTACGACTCCGCCGCTCAGCTCGAGGCGTCGGCGGGCAAGTTCGGGGCGGACTACCAGCTGCTGCAGAAGAACTTCCCCGAGCAGATCTCCCGCGAGGGGACCGGGGACGTCGTCAAGGCGTTCGACCGGATCGCCAGGGAGACGCCCAAGCCGGTGGCGGAGCCGGGCGTCGAACCCGATCGGACGCTGGAAAAGCGCCTCGCCAAGATGGCCGACGGGATCAAGGCTCTTGTCGAAGCCATCTCCAAGATGATCCAGTCCGTCTTCCGTCCGAAAGGCTGACCTCCGCCGTGCCAGACCTCTTCGTCATCGAAGCTCCCGGAAAGGCCAAGCTCCTCGAGGGCATCCTCCGGGAGCTGCGCATCGACGCGAAGGTCCAGGCCACGCGCGGACACTTCATGTCGATGCCGGGCAAGCTCAAGCCGCTCGGCATCGACCGGCGGATGCGCGAATTCATGCGCGTTCCGTCGAATCCCGAGGTCTTCATGCGGCTCCGCGACATGGCGCGCGAGGCCGACAATCTCCTGATCGCCACCGACGCCGACCAGGAAGGCGACGTCATCGCCTGGGACGTGCACGAGGCGACGCGCGACATCCACCCCTCCCCCCGTCGGGTGAAGCTCAAGGGGATGGACCACGCATCGATCCGCGAGGCGATCGCCGCCGCCGGGCCGGTCGAGAAGGCCGCGGCCGTTCCCGGCCGCGCGCGCGGGATCCTCGACCGGATGATCGGCGGCGTCTTCGGATCGCCCCAGGTGCCCGCAGGGCGGGTCTCCACGGCCATTCTCGGGCTCGTGGCGTCCGGACAGCCTTCGGTCCTCAGGATCCGCCTGGCGGCCCCTGCAAAGGACCGCAGGCGGCCCTGGATCGCGGAGTTCGACCTCGCCGCACCGCTCGACGCGAAGACGGCGGAGCGGCTGGTCGCCCTGGACCTCCCTCCCCTCGGATCCACCGGCGATCCGAAGCCGCATGCGACCCGTCCCGGTCACACCGGGGACATCATGGTCCGTGCCGGCGACCGCCTGGACATGTCTCCGGCCGAGGCGTCGCAGAGCATGCAGCGCCTGTACGAGGCGGGACGCATGTCGTATCCGCGCGCCGGATCCCGGGGCGTGACGCCCGAGACGGCGAAGGTCATCGCCGACATCTTCCGGAAGAGCGGCTGGTCACAGGTCAAGACCGAGAACTATGCCCTCAAGAAGGAGGGCGACACGCACGACGCCCCGCATCCGATCGGCAGCGTCGACCCGAGGTTGAAGCCGGAACGGCTGGGGGCCGACGACGGCGTGCGTACCCTCGTGGCGGCCGATCTACTGAAGGCCGGCATGGAGCACAGTCGCGAGACCGCCTTCGCCGCCGACCTCGCCCCGTTCCTGCGGGCCCAGGGCATCCCGGGCGAGGCCGCCGACTTCATCGCCGGCCTCAGACCCGACGCGAACCGAACGATGGTCACGTGGTACCGCGAGCACGGGCCGGCCTACCCGGGGCAGGACACCTGGGCCCGGTCCTGCATCGATAGGCGCCGGCCCGATACCGTGCTGCTGGAGGCCGTCGTGAAGGCAGGCCTCGGCCGGCCGTCGACCTGGCCCCGCCACGTCGCGAACTTCATGGAACGGGGCCTAGCGGACGAGAACCTGAAGCTGACGCCAAAGGGCCGCGCCTGGGTGGACGGCAGCTTCCCTCCCCTGCTGGACCCCCGCCTCTCAGCCGCGATTGAGGTCGCCTGCGAGCGCGTCGATCCTTCGCTCTTCGACGATCCGGAGCGGGAGCCCTGGGAGGTCATGGTCGATCAGATCGTCAACCTACTTCCGCCGACGGTCCGGGATCCGATCCGGGATGCGATCGCCCACGAGCCGCCGCGGAGCAGGATCGACTGGGTCGAGAAGCTCGACGCCCGGCCGGATCTGGTCGAGCGCCTCACCCAGTACGTCAACAGACCCGAGTACGCCCCGGATCTTTGACGCCCCGCACCATCATTCGGCGGCCAGTCTCGCGGGTTCCCCATCGGACGAGAGGTTGGCGACGTACTGCCTGTAGAGATCCGGCAGGTGGGCAAGAACGTGCTCCAGGAAGGCGGGCTCGCTGATCACGAGGCTATCGCCCTTCCGGCTGGTCCGACGGGCGGCGATCGAGCGTCCGCCATCCACCTTGATCTCCTGGACGCGGCTTTCCTGCCGCTGCACGACGGCCTGGTAGGCGGCTTCGAAGCGCGCGTCCGTCGCGCGTCCCTTCGAAGCCGCTCTGGTGGCCGCCTCGATGGCCGCCCGGGCGAGCTCGGGAGTGCCGACGGCTTCGGCCAGGGACGCCCAGCGCGGCCTTCCGATCTTCGGAGCCCTGCCGATCGCCAGGATCAGATCCTCCGGCAGCGTCTTCGCGATCTTCAGCATCTTGTAGACCGCGGTCTCCTCCGAGTTGATCGCGGACACCACGACGCTCGTCGCGTACTTCTCCTTCAGCTTCGCGACGAAACGGGCCTGCTCGATGTAGCTGAGATCCTGTCGGGCCGTGTTCTCCTGGCCCTGTGCCACGGCCATCTGCTCGTCGGTCAGATCGACGATGATGGCCCGAACTTCGATGCCAAGGCCCTGGCAGACCTGCTGCCGACGATTGCCGAAGGCGATCTGGTAGCGCCCGGGCTCCGTTGGGTGGGGGCGTGCCAGGATCGGGCTCCGCTGCCCGTGCTCCTTGATGGAGGAGATCAGATCGCCGACGTCGTTGTCGATCCGGTCCCTGATGGGCGACGGATCGAACAGGTCCGGGTCCAGGCAGACCACATGCTGCCCGTTGCGCAGGATCTCCTCCAGATGGGCGCGCTTCGTCGAATCCTCCTCCAGGAGGGCGATGCTCGCGGCCATGTCCCTCACGGCACCGACCCGACTGACCGACGGTGCCGACGGCTCGCCGTGACCGGGTGCCGCCTCCCGGCCGTCGGCCGGCGCGACGCCATCGGCGGGCGCACCCTCCAGAGCGGCATCGTCGAAGTCAAGAAGACCTCTGCGGGACCTGCTCATCAGTTCCTCCCCCAGGCCGCGTTGATGAGGCCTTCGATTTCGCTGTTGACCGCCAGGAGGCTCTCCATGGCCCGGTCGTAGGTGGAGCGGGTGAACTTCTCGCGAGGCACCTCGAAGATGGTCTGTTTGGTCAAGTTCGCATCCGCCACCGCGGTCGTCTTGAGCATGGGGTTCTTCATGACGTGGTCGCCGAACATCGAGCGCATGAGGTTCAGCATGTCGCTCTGAGGGGCGTCGCCGGGCTCGTAGCGGGTGGCCAGATACCGGGAGAAGTCCAGGTTCAGCTCGACCCCGCGCTCCGCCACGATGCGCATGTAGTCGGACGTCATCAGGAGGAACTGGGCCATGCTCATGACGTCGACCATCGCGGGATGGACGGTGATGAGGAGCGAGGTCGCGGCGGAAAGCGCGGCCATGGTCAGGTAGCCCATCTGAGGCGGGCAATCGATCACGACGACGTCGTAGTCGTTCTCGACCTCTCGGATGGCCTTCTGCAGGCGGAGGTAGAACTGGGTCTCGCCGGTGTTGCGCCCGCTCTGGCGCGCCATGAGATCCTTGGGGACCTCGTGCTCGAAGTCCTGGATGTCGATGTTGCCGGGGACGAGATCCAGGCCTTCGAAGTACGTCTTCCGCACGAGCTCGGCCATCGGCCGCCGCTGGGTGCCGTAGCGGATTGCGCTGTGCAGCGACGCGTTCTCCGCGACGTCCAGCTCGGGCTGCAGGCCGTGAAGGGCGGTGAACGAGGCCTGCGGATCGAGATCCAGGCCGAGGACCCGATAGCCCCGCAGCGCGAGATACTGGGCGAGATGCGAGGCCGTCGTCGTCTTGCCGGATCCGCCCTTGAAGTTGGTGACGCAGATGACCTGCAGGTGTTCGCCGGGCGTCCTGTGGCGCACGTAGCGGCGGCCTTCCTTGCCGTTCTGGTCGAGGAGCGCCCGTATCTCGTTCATCTCGCGGACCGTGAACGATCGGCGTCCGAGATTGTCCGTCGCGGGACGCGGCATCCGGCCGTCGAGGTCGAGCTTCCGCAGGTAGCTGGGATCAACCCCGATGAACGAGGCAGCCTCCGGGGAGGAGAACGTGCGAAGGGTCTTGGACGCGTCCGGCGGGTACATCTTCTGCCGCAGCAGCTTCAGGCGGGCGGTGAGCTTCTGGGCCTGACCTCCCAGGAGCGCATCGAGCGTCTGTGTCTCGCGCGTCGATGAGGCATGCGGAACTGAGGGAGAAGCGGCTCCGGTCGAAGCTTCGCCCTCCAGGCCGACTTCGGTGGCGTGCTCCTGGTCCGCCACGCGGCTCGGAAGAGTGTCCATCGGAAATCCCTTGTCACGCGTGACAAGCTCGAATTGGGCTTGTCCGCGTTCCAACGATCGGCCGGCGGAGTTAACGAGCCTTTAAGATCGCCGGCGCAGGGGCCTGAAAAACCTTCCCCGGCCGCGATTTCAGCCATCCCGCCTCCTGGATTGCCCGCATGATCCTGACAAGTGTCAGGTCGGTCCGGGAGGAGGGAAGCGGTCCCGGGCGCCGTCGGCGCCGCGGGCCGGCCGCACCAACCTGACAGCTGTCAGGTTGGTGCCGGCGAGGAGCGAGGCGGGCCGGGGCGCCCCCTGCCCCGCGGGCCGGCCGCACGATCCTGACAGCT
>CAXDNE010000037.1:0-35866 GCA_963990595.1 uncultured Methylobacterium sp. | reverse complement strand
CCGGGACGGGGGTGAACACCGGCGGCGGAGCCGCGCGCCGCGGCAGGTCGGCGGCGAACGCCGAGCCGGCGAGGGCGACGCCCGCGAGGGCGGTGGAGACGCGGAGCAGGGATTTCATGATCTGGTCCTCACTGGTGGTTCCGCGCCGCCATCGACCGGACGGGTACGGAACGCGGATCTGGTTGTCTTCCAGCGGTTCCAGGGCTGCTTTGCGCTCCGCGGTGTCGCCGACCGCTGATCGCGGCCCCTTGTGGCAACCCGCCGTTTTTCCCCGGCACCTTGACCCCTAAACGCCCTCGAACGGCCAAGGTTCGCTTACGGCTACGCTTTTTTCGGCCATCCAGTTTGACAAAGTGTCGCACCCGGATCCGGGCTCCTGGCCGAGCGGACCCGCGTCAGGGCGTCAGCGCGATGGCGGAGATCAAGCGGCCGTAATCCGTCTCGCCGCGATGGGTGGTCCGGCGATAGCTGTAGAACCGGTCCGGGTCGGCATAGGTGCAGAGGTTGAGCGAGGTCGCCTCGCCGATCTCCGCCTCGGCCAGCCGGGCCAGGATGAAGCCCGGAAGGTCGAATTGCGCGTGGTCGGGCCGTGTGCCCGCAGCGAGGAACCGCTCCAGGCCGGGCGCCTCCGCGCGGAACCGCGCGACGAAGTCGGGACCGACCTCGTAGGAGGCCTGGCTGATCGTCGGGCCGAGCACGGCCACGATCCCGTGCCGCCGCGCCCCCAAGGCCTCCATGGCCGCCACCGTCGCGCCGATCACCCCGGTGAGCGCGCCTTTCCAGCCGGCATGCGCGGCCCCCACCACGCCGTTCTCGGGATCGGCGAAGAGGATCGGCCCGCAATCGGCAGTCGCGATGCCGAGAGCGAGGCCGGGAACCCGCGTCACCATGGCGTCGGCTTTGGGACGCGCCGCCGCCGCGAACGGCGCCTCGACGGTGACCACCTCGGCGGAATGGACTTGGTACAGGCTCACGAGCCGGTTCGGCGGAAGGCTGAGCTGGGCACACATCCGCGCCCGGTTCTCGGCGACGCGGTCCGGGACATCCTCGGATCCGAGCCCGCCGTTCAACGAGGCATAGAGCCCCTCCGACACGCCGCCGAGGCGGGTGAAGAAGGCGTGGCGGACGCCCGAATGCGAGGAGAGCTCCGGCGCCTCGATCAACATGCCTGCGGTCACTTTCGGCCCCTCTGCTCCCTCGGTCGCGCCCCGATACCGCAAGGCCCGCCCCTTGACGATGTCGTTCAGGCGCCAGATTTTTGTTGCATTGCAGTATGGAGCCTCGAGCGGCTTCACGCCGAGAAGGATCGCAATGGCCCAAGGGATCGAGACCGAAGCCCTGATCGACACCGCCGAGCCGGAGGCCGAGACGCCCCGGATGCCGAGCGCGTCCGCACATCCCGTCACGGGCGAACCCGCCGCCCTCGACCCGAACGATCCGAACCCGCCCGCACCGCCGACGCCGCGGGCCCCCAGCCAGACGGATTCGGGTTTCGGATCCTTCGGCTGAGCCACCGCGGCCCCGGGCGCGGGTCCCTGGGCCGCAGGCCGGGGATCACGCCTCCGGAAATCCCGGGAGCGGCCCGACGTCCGGGCCGCTCACCGCCAGAACCTTGAACAGAGAGCCCATGCCGCGCCGGTTCGGGTCCGTGAGCCGGGCGACCGCCCCGTCGATCGCCGCGGCCTGGTCCTCGGTGGCGCGGGTCTTCAGGCGCTCGGCGCGGGCGCGCAGCCCGAGGGCGAACAGGAAATCACCCTGTTCGACCGGTCCGTGGACCGCGGCGCCCTGGCTGGCCGCGGCCCGGGCGAGCGCCGCGAAATCGACGTGATGGGTCAGGTCCGCCTCACCGGGGGCGGCCAGCGGATCCGCGAAGCGGTGGCCCGCCACGGCCTGGAGGGTATCGCCGAAGCCGGGCTGGACGTGGCCGTAATCGATGGCCAGAAGGGCGCCGCCCGCATTCCGGACGCGTTGCGCCAGCGCCCGCATCAGCGCGAGGCCGGCAGCCGGCACGCTCAGCAGCGCGCCCTCCGGGCCGTCGGCGTCGAGCCCCGGGCTGGGTTCCGGCGCGAGGCCGAACACGAAGCCGTCCTGCGGCCCGAGGCCGACCTGCCGCTCGTGCCAGCCGGTCGGCCGCCGCTCGAACTGGCGCACCGGCAGGCAGTCGAAGAACTCGTTGGCCAGGATGATCGCGGGGCCCTCGGGCAGGGTATCGATCGCCGCGTGCCAAGCGGCCCCGGTCCCCGCGAGCGCCCGCTCCTGCGCGGCCCGGAGCACCGGGCTCGTCTCGACGAGATGCGGCGCCACGCGCAAGCCCGGCGCCGCGGCCCGCAACGCCCGCAGGGCGTCGGCCATCAGCGTTCCGCGACCGGGCCCGAGCTCTACCAGGATCAGCGGATCCGGTCGGCCCATCAGCCCGTGGACGTAGGCGGTCCAGGCGCCGATCAGCTCGCCGAACATCTGGCTGATCTCGGGCGCCGTGGTGAAGTCGCCCTGCGCGCCCAGGGGATCGCGGGTGCGATAATAGCCATGGACCGGGTGGCCGAGGCAGAGCGCCATGTAGCGGTCGACGCCGATCGGCCCGTTCTGCCGGATCAGCGCGGCGATCTCGGCGCCGAGGGGCGTCACGCCTCCACGGGCGCCTTGCGCGCCTCCTCGGCGGCCGGCGCCCCGACTGGGTGGCGCGGGCGTGTCCGGCCGGTGGCGCCCAGCACGATGTAGGTGATGCCGACGATCATCATTGGCACGCAGAGCAGCATGCCCATGGTGACGCCGCCGCCCATCGGCCCGAGATGGTCCCCGAACAGGAAGCCGAGCTGGCGATCCGGTTCGCGGAAGAACTCGCAGAAGGTGCGGGCGAGCGCGTAGCCGAGGACGAAGATCCCGCCGAGGAGCCCGGGCTTGCGGAAGCCGAACCGGCGGACGCTCACGGCCATGACGATGAACAGCAGCAGGCCTTCGGTGGCCGCCTCGTAGAGCTGGCTCGGATGGCGCGGCAGCGGCCCGCCGCTGGGAAACACGATCGCGTAGGGGAAGTCCGGCGCCACGCGGCCCCAGAGCTCGCCGTTCACGAAATTGGCGATGCGCCCGAAGAACAGGCCGATCGGGACGACGACGGCGCCGATATCGAGGAGCGTGTAGCCGTTGAGCTTCTTGGCCCGGGCGAACAGCAGGAAGGCCAGGATCGCGCCCAGGAAGCCGCCGTGGAACGACATGCCGCCGTTGCGGATCGCCAGGATCTCGATCGGGTCGGCGATGTACATGGGCAGGTTGTAGAACAGCACGTAGCCGATCCGGCCGCCCAGGACGACGCCGAGCGCCACCCAGACGATGAGGTCGTCGATGTCGACGACCTGCGGGCGCTTCACCACGCCCCACAGGCTGTCGGCCATGACGAGGCGGCGCGCGTAGTACCACCCGCCGATCAGGCCGGCGATATAGGCGAGGGCGTACCATTTGATCGTGATCGGCCCGATCGCGAGCGCCACCGGATCGATGGCCGGAAAGGGCAGGGCGAGGAGCGGCATCGGTCTCACCTCCGGGGCGGCCGGATTGGACGCCCGAGGGGCCGCGCGTCAAGCCCGCGCGGCATCGTGTTGGCGGTGAGCGGTCATGCGCGCACGAACAGGAAGCCGTGTCCGTCGGGCCCCGCACAATAGACCGCCGTGCCGTCGGCGGATGTCCGCGGTGCCAGCCCGGCGCCGTGCAGGGCTCGGCTCAAGGCCCACGGATCGGTTGCGGAGAAGACGTAGCGGGTCGTGGCCCGGTCGCCCGGGCCGAACGACACCGGGCGACGGCCTGGGGGCCTGCGATAATGGAGCAGCTCCACGTGCGGAGCCGGATCCGGGGCCTCGAGCGCGATCACGTCGACCTGCGGATCGGCCACGCCGTCGAGACGCGCCTGCTCGGCACCCTGGTTCAGGCCCCGCTGCGAGACTGTGAGCCCGAGGGGGCCGGTGAGGAACGCCAGGGCCGCGTCGAGATCGGTGACGGTGATCGCCGAGTGGTCGATGCCCAGGAACAGGCCCGGCGCCTCGCGCCAGCGGGCGGCCGGGGCGCCCTCGGGAAAGACGATCAGCTCCAGCGGATGACCATCAGGGTCGCGGAACTTGTAGGCGGTGACGCCCCCCGAGGAAGCCGGCAGGGTCTGCGGTCCGCCGCGGCTGATCGGGGACGGCCCCAGCGGGGCGAGCCGCGCCATCGCGGCGTCCATGGCGCGCACCGGGATGGCGAGATGCTGGAAGAACGGGTCCGTCGCCGCCGGATCGGCCGGGTAGGGCGCGCCGGGCGGATCGACGGCCAGGAAGGTCACGGTCTGGCGCCCGAGCCGCATGCGCAACTGCGCGGCGCGCCGATCCGCGAAACCCATCGCCTCCGCCTGCGCCACCGGCACCGGTTCCGGCGGCGCGACCCACGCAAAGCCCAGACCGTCCCGGTAGAAGGCCTCGGTAGCCGCGAGGTCCGCGACGGTGCGGCCGAACCCGGCGATCGCCCGGACGCCGCTCACAGCAGCTTTGCTCCCCGAACGTTGACGTAGATCGCGTAGAGCGCGTGCGAGGCGCAGAGGAACAGGCGGCTGTTGTTGCGGCCGCCGAAGGCCAGGTTCGCCACCGTCGCGGGCACCAGAATCTTGCCGACCAGCTCGCCGCCGGGATCGATGCAGTGGACCCCGTCGCCGGCGCTCGACCAGACATTGCCGTGCTCGTCGCAGCGGATCCCGTCGGCATTGCCCGGGGAAACTTTGCAGAACACCGCGCCCCCCGACAGGCTGCCGTCGTCGGCGACGTCGAACACCCGCATGTGCTGGAGCGGGTCGGTGTCGAATTGCAGGCCGGTCTCGACGATGTAGAGCTTGCGCTCATCGGGGGAGAAGCACAGGCCGTTCGGCCCCTGGAAATCGTCCGCCACCACCCGCAGCGCGCCGTCGCGCGGGTCGAACCGGTAGACCGCGGCAGGCAACTCGGAGTCCTGCTTGCCGCCCTCGTAATCGGTCTGGATGCCGTAGGGCGGGTCCGAGAACCAGATCGTGCCGTCCGACTTGCAGACGATGTCGTTGGGCGAGTTCAGCCGCCGGCCCCGGTAGCGCTCCACGAGACTGGTGATGCGCCCGTCGAGCTCGGTCCGGTGGATGCGCCGGGCGCGGTGCGAGCAGGACAGCATCCGGCCCTGCCGGTCACGGGCGTGGCCGTTCTCGAAGTCGCTCGCCTCCCGATAGACGCTGAGGCCGGCATACTCCGCCCAGCGCATCACCCGGTTGTTGGGCAGATCGGAGAACAGCAACTCGTTGCGGTCGCCGAACCAGACCGGCCCCTCGGTCCAGCGGAACCCCTCGGCGAGCCTCTGCAGCGGTGCGTTCGGCAGAACGTAGGACTTGAAGCGCGGCTGCGTGAGTTCGAAGCCGTCCATGGGCCGGCTCCTACTTGAAGCGGCCGGGCTGGTTGACCGTCGGCTCGACCTGGAGTCCGGTCACGATCATCGTGCAGGGCTCGTCGCCCACGGTCCCGGACAGGTGGCCCTTCTTGCCGTCCCGCTCCCTCGTGTTCTGGTCCTCGCCCATCATCAGCTCGCCCGGGCCCATCTCGACCCGGTGACCGTCCATGGTCTCCACGAACCATCGGCCCGACAGGATCGCGATCCATTGCGGCCGCGGATTCTCGTGCCACGCGCCGACCCAGCCGACCGGCAGAACCGTGAAGGTCACCACCGACGGCGCCGGTTCCATCTTGTCGTTCCACTGCGGCGCGGTCTCGGGGTTGATCCCCTCGAACTTGAACCGCTCGAGGTGGAACAGCTCCTGCCGGCTCACCCCCTCCGCGTCGGTGTAGACGTGCCAGTACGGCATCTTCGGAGAGGTCGGCGCGCTCATCGTCGCTCCTGCGGCGGCGGGACAATCGTCCTCCCACAACGGCCGGGTCCGGCGATGGTTCGCGGGGCGGCCCGCGCCCCGCCCCCTGTGACGATCACATCTGCTCGGGGATCCGGTCCGTCTGCGCGAGGTTCGAGAACCGGGTGATGTTGGCGTCGAATTGCAGCTCCACCGTGCCGGTGGGGCCGTGACGCTGCTTGCCGATGATCACCTCGGCCTTGCCGTGGACGCGCTGCATCTCGGCTTCCCAGGCGAAGAACTCCTCCGTGCCCTCGCGGGGCTTCTTGTTGCCGACGTAATACTCCTCGCGGAACACGAACATGACCACGTCGGCGTCCTGCTCGATCGAGCCCGATTCACGCAGGTCGGCGAGCTGCGGGCGCTTGTCGTCGCGGTTCTCCACCTGGCGGGAGAGCTGCGAGAGGGCGACGATCGGGCACGCCAGCTCCTTGGCCAGCGCCTTCATGCCGGTGGTGATCTCGGTCATCTCCTGCACGCGATTGTCGCTGCGCTTGCCGGAGCCCGAGAGGAGCTGGAGATAGTCGACGATCAGCAGGTCGAGGCCCTTCTGGCGCTTCAGGCGCCGGGCGCGGGCGGCGAGCTGCGCGATCGAGATGCCGCCGGTCTGGTCGATGTAGAACGGGATCGTCTGCATGTCCCGGGCGGCGTCGGTGATCTTGTAGAAATCCTCCGGCCGGATGTCGCCGCGGCGGATCTTGTAGGAGGGCACGCCCGACTGCTCGGCGATGATACGGGTGGCGAGCTGCTCGGCCGACATTTCCAGCGAGAAGAAGCCCACGATGCCGCCGTTGACGGTCTTGGTGACGCCGTCCGGCCCCTTCTCGCCGCGATACGCCTTGGCGATGTTGAAGGCGATGTTGGTCACCAGCGAGGTCTTGCCCATGGCCGGGCGGCCCGCGAGGATGATCAGGTCGGAAGGCTGCAGGCCGCCCATCTTGGCGTCGAGGTCGGACAGGCCCGTGGCGATGCCCGAGAGCTTGCCGTCGCGCTGGTAGGCCTTGGCGGCCATGTCGACCGCGGCGGTCAGCGCGTCCGAGAATTTCTGGAAGCCGCCGTCGTAGCGCCCGGCCTCGGCGAGTTCGTAGAGGCGCCGCTCGGTATGTTCGATCTGGTCGCGGGGCGATTCCTCAACCGGCGCCTCGTAGGCGCCGTTGACCAGATCCTCGCCGATGGTGATCAGCCGGCGGCGGATCGCGAGGTCGTAGATCGTGCGGCCGTACTCGCCGGCATTGATCACCGTGGTGGCGTCGGCGGCGAGCCGGGCGAGGTACTGCATCACCGTCTGGCCGCCGAAATCGGCGTCGCCCAGATAGGTCTTCATGGTGATGGGCGTGGCGAGCTTGCCGGCCTTGATGAGCGACGCCGCCACCGTGAAGATCTGCTGGTGGGCATCCTCCATGAAGTGCTCGGGCAGCAGGAAGTCCGACACCCGGTAATAGGCGTCGTTGTTCACCAGGATCGCGCCCAGCAGCGCCTGCTCCGCATCGATGTTGTGCGGCGCGACGCGGTACTCGGCCTGCACGGTTTCGAGCTTGGCCGTGAGCGCATTGGGCAGGGCCATCGGCGGACGACTCCGTATCAGGCGCCGCGGCGGGCGCGCCAGGATCACACCGCACGACCTTGGCCCCGGTATGGTTACCGAAGCCTAGCCGACGATCCGTTTGCCGAGATCGTGCCCCGACAAACGAAAGCCCGCCGACTCTCGCGAGGGGCGGGCGTCCATGCTGGAACAAAACTGGAACGTGTCAAGTCTCGGGCCCGATGATCCCCAATGTTCACCGATATACAGGGATGCATCGGAGGGGCGGAGGATGCTTCGCGGCGCAGAAGCCCGTCTCCAACCAGGCGCCTTCAGGCCCGGCCGACCCAGAGGGCCGGCCGGGCCTTCACGTACGGGATCAGCCGCGGTCGTCGGCACCCTCGCCGGCATCGGCCAGCGCCATGCCGACCTCGAGACCGAGATCGTCGAGGTTGAACGCCTCGCGCTCCGTGACCGACTCGCCGCGGGCCTGACGCTCGGCCTCTTCGGGGCTGCGGGCGACGTTGACGGTGATCTCGACCTCGACCTCGGGGTGCAGCACCACCGGGACGGTGTGGAGGCCCAGCGTCTTGATCGGCTGGTTCAGGGTGAACTGGCCGCGCTCCACCGAGAAGCCCTCCTTCGAGACGACCTCGGCGAGGTCGCGGGTCGAGACGGAACCGTAGAGCACGCCGGTCTCGCCCGACTGGCGGATCAGGATGAAGCTCTGGCCGTTCAGCTTCTCGGCCACGGCCTCGGCGTCCTTCTTCCGCTCGAGGTTGCGGGCCTCGAGCTGGGCGCGCTGGCCCTCGAAGTGCTTCTTGTTGGCTTCCGTCGCGCGCAGGGCCTTGCCGCGGGCGAGCAGGAAGTTGCGGGCGAAGCCGGGACGGACGTTCACGGTCTCGCCCATCTGGCCGAGCTTCGCCACGCGCTCGAGCAGGATCACTTCCATGGTCTTTCTCCTTCAGGTGGTCGGCCTCTCGGGCCGGGGTCTCACGGCGCCGGGCTGTCCTTCGGACGACGGCGGTCGAGGGCTGTGTCGGCGAGGCCGAACAGGGTGAGGGCGACCAGGGCGATGCCCTGGGTCACGAACAGGATCAGGTACATGCCGAACAGCATCAGCCCGCGTCCCGGCCGGCCGCGCGAGCGGTCGTGGAAGGCGGCGAGCCCCTGGAGCGCGAAGGCCGCGCTGAACGCGCCGACCAGCGCGACGCCGAAGACACCGACGAAGCCGGGGGCGAAGCACATCGCCACGGCGGCCGCGAGCGCGGCGAGGGTTGTGCGCGGCATGGCGGTCGACGGGATGTCGGGCCAGGGACGCGGCAGACGGCCGGAGATCTTCACGATCCGGGCCGAGGCCCAGAGGTAGAAGGTGAGGAGCAGCGCGAGGCCGTTGGCCGCGAAGGCCGGCACCACGCGCGCCAGGGCGTCGGCCATCTCGGCGCGGGTCACGTCGGCCGGATCGGTTCCGGCCTGCGGCGCCGCATCCGCATCGGCGCCGGCCTCCTGGCTCGGCTGGTCCGTGCGCCCCGGGTTCGCGTCGGCGCGGCGGCCCTCGGCGGTCGTGCGGGGGGCGGGCATGCGGGTCTGCACCAGCGTCTGGGCGAGGCCCCGCAGCTGTGCGTCGAAGGCGGCGTGATTCGGCGAGGACAGGACCGCGATGGCGATGAAGGCCAGCGCCGCCGTGGCAGCGATCCAGCCGAGCAGGCGGCCGGTCGGGTACCATTCGAGGCCCGCTTGCGTCTCGCGCCCGAGCAGGGTGAGGTAGGCGAGCCACCACGCGGGCAGGGCGATATAGGCGCCGAAGGCGAGCCCCATGAAGGGCGCGATCACCAGGACGAGCGCGAGGCTGCCGGTGATGGCCGCCACCAGCGCGGCCTTGTGGCTCCAGCCGAGGCCGACGATCAGGATCGGCAGCGGCGCCACGAGATAGAGGAAGATCGCCAGCGGGGTCGCCTTCAGCAGCACTCCGAACAGGAGTGCCGAGACGAGGCCCGCGCCGATACCGATGCCGATATGTTGTGCCATGGGGTCCGCTGTCCCGCTGCCGCTGCGGCAGGGTTAGGGGCGGCGCTGCACCCCAACGATCGGGCGGCGCGAGCCGCCCTCTGCGAGGACCGGCCCGGGCTGATGCCGGGCCGGCGGTTTCGAGGGCCTACTTGATCACGTAGGGCAGCAGGCCGAGGAAGCGGGCGCGCTTGATCGCCTGGGCGAGCTCGCGCTGCTTCTTGGCCGAGACCGCGGTGATCCGCGACGGCACGATCTTGCCCCGCTCGGACACGTAGCGGGACAGGAGCTTGACGTCCTTGTAGTCGATCTTCGGCGCGTTCGCGCCGGAGAACGGGCAGGTCTTGCGACGACGGAAGAAGGGACGGCGTCCGCCGCCCGCACCAGCACCGAATGCCATGGGTTAGCCCTCCCCGCCGAAGCTGCGCTCGCCGCGATCGCCGCGGTCACCACGGTCGCCGCCGAAGCCGCCGCCACCGAAGCCCTCGTCGTCACGACGACGGCCGCGCTCGCGATCCTTGCGGTCGTCGCGGTCGCGCTTCTGCATCATGGCGGACGGCTCGGGATCGAGCTCCTCGACCCGGATGGTCATGAAGCGCAGCACGTCCTCGGAGATCTGCATCTGGCGCTCCATCTCGGCGATGGCGGCCGGCGGGGCGTCGATGTTGAGGAGGGCGAAATGCGCTTTGCGGTTCTTCTTGATCCGGTAGGCGAGGGACTTCACGCCCCACATCTCGATCTTCTCGAGACGGCCACCGTTCTGCTCGATCACACCCTTGTAGGTGTCGATCATCGACTCGACCTGCTGGGACGTCACGTCCTGGCGGGCCAAGAGCACATGCTCGTAGAGAGGCATTGTCGGGCCTTTCAGCGTCAAAAGGAGCCCGGCCGCCGGGAGGCGGCTGATCCGGGCCGGTTCATCTCGCGGATCGCTCGGCGCCAAGCCCTTCGAGCCGATTTTCAGGCCCGAGCGGTTGATCGAAGGCGGAGACACGGGACGACGGGATCCGCGGGGAGCCCTGTGCCGCGAGCGGCACCGTCCGTTCAGCCCCCGGCCGGAGCGAACGCGAGGGGCGGCGCATAGTCGGTTTTTCCCGGTCTGGCAAGCCGCGCGGCGCGTCGCCGCCAGGGCGCCGATGAGGCCGGCCGTCTTGCCGACCGGGGATGGGGCCAGCATATCGGCACTCGGACGCGACCGCTCGGACGGGCGGCAAGGCGCGGATATCGTGCGCGGGACCCGCTGGCCCCGCCGACACTGGGACCGACGAGCGGATGACCTCCGAAAAGCTGCGCCTCGGCGTCAACATCGACCATGTGGCCACCGTCCGCAACGCGCGCGGGGGACCGTACCCGGATCCGGTGCGGGCGGCGCTGCTCGCCGTGGAGGCCGGGGCCGACGGCATCACCGCCCATCTGCGCGAGGACCGGCGCCATATCCGCGACGCCGACATGGCGGCGCTGAAGCGGGCGCTCGCCGTGCCGTTGAACTTCGAGATGGCGGCAACCGACGAGATGGTGGCGATCGCCCTGGCCACGCGGCCCCATGCCGCCTGCCTCGTGCCGGAGAAGCGCGAGGAGCGCACCACGGAAGGCGGGCTCGACATCGTCGGCGGCCGGGCGCACCTCGCGCCCCGGATCCGCACCCTGACGGAGGCGGGCATCCGGGTCTCGCTGTTCGTGGAGCCGGAGCCGGCCGTCATGGAGGCCGCCCGCGCCCTGGGGGCGCCGGTGGTCGAGCTTCACACCGGCAGCTATTGCGAGGCCTGCCTCGCGGGTGATGCGCCGCGCACCGCCCACGAACTGGCGCGCATCACGCGCGCGGCCGAGCACGGGGCGGGTCTGGGCCTGGAGATCCACGCGGGCCACGGCCTGACCGTGGCCAGCGTCGGGCCCGTGGCGGCGCTGCCGCAGATCCGCGAACTCAACATCGGCCACGCGCTGATCGCCGACGCGATCTTCGTCGGGCTCGCCCAGGCGGTGCGGGACATGCGGGACGCGATGGACCGCGCGCGGCCGGCATGATCATCGGGATCGGATCCGACCTCTGCGACATCCGCCGCATCGCCCGGACGCTGGACCGCCATGGCGACCGCTTCACCCGGCGGGTGTTCACGGCGGGCGAGCGGGCGCGCTGCGACCGGCGCGCGGCCCGCGCCGAGGGTTACGCCCGGCGCTTCGCCGCCAAGGAGGCCTGCGCCAAGGCGCTCGGCACCGGCTTCAGCGCCGGGGTCTTCTGGCGCGACATGGAGGTGGTCAACCTGCCCTCCGGCCAGCCGACCCTGCGGCTCGCGGGCGGCGCGGCGGCGCGGCTCGCGGAACTGCTGCCGGACGGGTGTGAGGCGCGCCTGCACGTGAGCCTCACGGACGATCCGCCAATGGCGCAAGCTTTCGTGATCATCGAGGCGCTTCCGGTGCCGCGTACCGGGTGAGAACCGGGGCCGCGGATTAGCCGGCCGGTGTCGCGCGTTGCGGGGGCCTCGCGCTTGGTCTAGACCGCCGCACACGGCGGACACGATTGCGGCGCATTCCTCAGGACAACCGCAGATCTCGCCGCGCCCCGCTGACGGCAGGCGACGCAACCCCAACCGAAGACGGAACGCGCGCGTGGATTACGACGGCAAGCCGCTCAGGAAACCCGCCGAGACCGGCACCTGGGCCAGCATCCGCGAGACCCTGAAGGTCGGCATCCAGGCGCTTCTGATCGCCCTGGTGGTGCGGACCTTGCTGTTCCAGCCGTTCAACATCCCGTCGGGCTCGCTGGTTCCGACGCTGCTGATCGGCGACTACCTGTTCGTCTCGAAATACTCCTACGGCTACTCGAAGTACTCGCTGCCGCTGTCGGAATACATCCCGATCCAGGCCGAGGGGCGGGTGTGGGCGGCCGAGCCGAAGCGCGGCGACATCGCGGTGTTCAAGCTGCCCAAGGACAACGCCACCGACTACATCAAGCGCGTGATCGGCCTGCCGGGCGACAAGATCCAGATGATCGACGGCGTGCTCAACATCAACGGCAAGGCGGTGAAGCGCGAGCGGATCGCCGACTACGAGACGACCGATCCCTACGGCCAGGCCACCAAGGTGCCGCAATACCTCGAGACGCTGCCCAACGGCGTGGTCCACCGGCTGATCGAGCGCGACGGCGATAACGGCTTCTGGGACAAGACCGAGCTCTACACGGTGCCGCCCGGCCACTTCTTCATGATGGGCGACAACCGCGACAATTCCACCGATTCGCGCGACCTCGCCAATGTCGGCTACGTGCCCTTCGCCAATCTGGTGGGCCGCGCCGAGATGATCTTCTTCTCCATCGACGAGGGCACCCCGGCGTGGCAGGTCTGGAACTGGCCGGCCCATGTCCGCTGGACGCGCCTGTTCTCGACGATCCATTGACCGGGTCGGACTTGGACGAGGCCGCGCAGCCCAAAACCTCCGCCCGGGCCCGGCGCGCCCACAAGCCGCGCCCGCCCCTCGGCCTGCTGGAGGAGCGGATCGGCCACCGCTTCGCCGACCAGAGCCTGCTGACCCGCGCCCTGACCCATACCAGCAAGGCCAGCGGGCGCGGCGGCAGCTACCAACGCCTGGAATTCCTCGGCGACCGCGTGCTCGGGCTCGCGGTGGCGGACCGGCTCTACGCGACCTTCCCCGAGGCGGACGAGGGCGACCTGTCCCGGCGGCTCGCCGCGCTCGTGCGGCGCGAGACCTGCGCGGTCGTGGCCGCCGCCTGGGAGGTCGGACCGCATCTGATCCTCGGCCAGGGCGAGGTGATGGGCGGCGGCCGGCGCAACCAGACGATCCTCGCCGATGTCTGCGAGGCGATCCTGGGCGCGATCTACCTCGATGCCGGATTCGACGCCGCCCGGGCCGTGGTCGAGACGCATTTCCGCCCCACCGAGCCGACGGCGGCGGCGCGGGGCCGCGACGCCAAATCCGCCTTGCAGGAATGGGCCATGGGGCGCAGCCTGCCGATCCCCACCTACGCGGTGGTGGAGCGAACCGGCCCCGATCACGCGCCCCGGTTCCGCATCGCCGTTCAGGTCGAGGGTCTCGAGCCCGGCCTCGGCGAGGGCACATCGAAGCGGATCGCCGAGCAGGCGGCCGCTCAGGCCTTGATGGAGCGGGAGGGGATCGGAGCCCTGCCGGAGGCGGGGCCGACGGAGACAGCATGAACGCGCACGATCAGGACGATTCTCCCGCTCAGGAGCCCGCGAAGGATCCGACCGCCCTTCCCGGCACCCCGGCCGATTCCCGGGCGGGCTTCGTCGCGCTGATCGGCGTGCCGAATGCCGGCAAGTCGACGCTCCTGAACAGCCTCGTCGGGACCAAGGTCTCGATCGTCTCCCGCAAGGTGCAGACGACCCGGGCGCTCGTGCGCGGCATCTTCATCGAGGGGTCGGCCCAGGTCGTGCTGGTCGACACCCCCGGCATCTTCGCGCCGAAACGGCGCCTCGACCGGGCGATGGTGCATTCGGCCTGGAGCGGCGCCGCCGATGCGGACGCGGTCTGCCTGCTGGTCGATGCCCGCAAGGGCGTCGATGCCGAGGTGGAGGCCGTGCTCGGGCGCCTCCGCGAGGTGAAGCGCGAGAAGATGCTGATCCTCAACAAGATCGACCTGATCCCGCGGGAGCGGCTGCTCGATCTCGCGGCGAAGCTCAACGCCGCCGCGCCCTTCGCCGAGACCTTCATGATCTCGGCGCTGAACGGCGACGGCGTCGAGGATCTCCGGCGGGCCCTGGCGGCCCGGATGCCGCCGGGCCCGTGGCTCTACCCGGAGGATCAGGTCTCGGACGCGCCGCTGCGCATGCTCGCCGCCGAGATCACCCGCGAGAAGATCTACGACCGGCTCCACGAGGAACTGCCCTACCGGTCCACGGTGGAGACCGACCAGTGGCAGATCCGGCCCGACGGGTCGGTGCGGATCGAGCAGACGATCTTCGTCGAGCGGGAGAGCCAGCGCTCCATCGTCCTGGGCAAGGGCGGCCAGACCATCAAGGCGATCGGGCAGGCGGCCCGGGTCGAGATCGCCGAGGCGGCCGACGCCAAGGTCCACCTCTTCCTGCACGTGAAGGTGCGGGAGAACTGGGCCGACGATCCGGCCCGCTACCGCGAGATGGGCCTCGAATTTCCGCGGGGCTGACGCGTCGGAGCGGGGCGGCCGGACGGCCGCGGGCTGGGCTTCTGGAGTCATTCCGGTATAACGCGGGGCGTTCCCCCCGGATGATCCGAGTCGGGCGCGGGTCTTTCCCGCTCCGCCGTGGATTCGCGTTCCGGAGCCGGCTCTCCAGATTCCGAAACGTTCATGCGCCACGCCGTCTACGGCCTGCCGCCGGGCGACCTTGCCGAGGTTCCCGGCGATGCCGTCCAGGTCTCTCCTCTCATCCCCGGTGCCGTGCGGCTCGAGGATCTGCCCGAGAACAGCCTCGAGGCCGCCACCGTGTTCGCGCCCCCCGGCACGATCGAGCGGCGCTACGTGCTGGCCCAGATGCTGCGCGCCCTGGGCCCGGGCGGCCGCATGGTGGCCCTGGCGCCGAAGGACCGGGGTGGCACCCGCCTGGCCAAGGAGCTGACGACCTTCGGCTGCGCCGCCGCCGACCAGCCGCGCCGGCATCACCGGATCTGCACCGCCCAGCGGCCGCCTGAGCCGGCCGGGATCGCCGAGGCGATCGACGCGGGCGGGCCCCGTCACGTCGACAACCTCGCCCTGTGCACGCAGCCCGGCATCTTCTCCTGGGACCGGCTCGATCCCGGCTCGGCGCTGCTCCTGGCGAACCTGCCGCCGCTCAAAGGGCGCGGCGCCGATTTCGGCTGCGGCCTCGGGATCCTGTCCCGCGCGATTCTCGGCTCCAATGCCGTGACCGCCCTGACGCTCCTGGAGATCGACCGGCGCGCCGTCGAGATGGCCCGCCGCAACGTCGCCGACCCGCGCGCGACGATCCTGTGGACGGATATCCGGGCGCCCGGCGCGGTGCCGGGCAATCTCGACTTCGTCGTCACCAACCCGCCGTTCCACGAGGGCGGCGCCGAGGACCAGTCGCTCGGCCGGGCGTTCATCGCCCGCGCGGCCGAGGCCCTGCGGCCCGGAGGCACGTTGTGGCTCGTGGCCAACGCGCATCTGCCCTACGAGGCCGCCCTGCGCGAGATGTTCCGGACCGTGGCCGCCCCGGTGCAGGGGAACGGCTACCGGGTCTACGAGGCGCGCCGGTGAGCGCGACGAGATCCGTCCGCCTCGACAAACTCCTCGCCAATCTCGGCTACGGCTCGCGCCGCGAGATCCAGGGCCTCGCCCGCGCCGGAGCGATCCGCCTCGATGGCCGTGAGCTGGACGACGCGGGCGACCGGATCGCTCTCGCTCCGGATCTGCCGGAGCGCCTGACGGTCGACGACGCGCCCCTCGACCCGCTGCCGGGCCTCTGCCTGATGCTGCACAAGCCGCTGGGCGTGACCTGCTCCCACAAGGAGGCCGGCCCTCTGGTCTACGGGCTGCTGCCCGAGCGCTGGCGCCGGCGGGACCCGCCGCTCTCCACCGTCGGTCGCCTGGACAAGGAGACCTCGGGGCTGCTGCTGCTCACCGACGACGGCGCGCTGCTGCACCGGATCATCGCCCCGAAGGCGAGTGTGGCGAAGCGCTACCGCGTCACCCTCGACCGGCCGCTCAGCGGCCGGGAGGCCGAGATCTTCGCCTCGGGAACCTTGATGCTGGAGGGCGAGGAGCGGCCCCTGCTGCCCGTGCGGCTCGACGTGACCGACGCGACGCACTGCGCGGTGACGCTCACCGAAGGGCGCTACCATCAGGTCCGCCGGATGTTCGCGGCCGTGGGCAACCATGTCACCGCCCTGCACCGGGACCGGGTCGGCGGCCTCGACCTGCCGGAGGATCTGGCGGCGGGCGCCTACCAGGTCCTGGGACCCGCCGACATCGCGGCGGTGTTCGCGGGGGCGTGAGCCGCCCGAACGGGGCGCGTCGGCGCGGGAAGCGGCTCGAACGCGGTCGGCCCGGCCGGGAACCCGGCGCCCCCGCTGCGTGCCTTGCCTTCGGACCCGCCCTCTGCTAAGCGCCCGCCCATCCCACACGCGGAGCCGGCCTCATGCCTGAATGAGGCGTTTCCGGTGGCCGTCCGAGATCTCGGCCGGCTGCATCCCTCCGCGGCGGATATAACCGGAGAGCACGAAAGACATGGCCGTCGATTTCTCTATGCGTCAGCTCCTCGAGGCGGGCGCCCATTTCGGTCACCAGTCCCACCGCTGGAACCCGAAGATGCAGCCGTACATCTTCGGCACCCGCAACAACATCCACATCATCGACCTCGCCCAGACCGTGCCGGCGCTGCACCAGGCGCTGCAGGCGGTGAGCGACACCGTCGCCAAGGGCGGCCGCGTGCTGTTCGTCGGCACCAAGCGCCAGGCGGCCGACACGATCGCCGAGGCGGCCAAGCGCTCGGCCCAGTACTACGTCAACTCCCGCTGGCTGGGCGGCATGCTCACCAACTGGAAGACCATCTCCGGCTCGATCGCCCGCCTGCGCAAGGTCACCGAGACGCTGGAGACCGGCGGCCCGGGCCTGACCAAGAAGGAGCGCCTGATGCTCTCCCGTGAGAAGGAGAAGCTCGAGAAGGCGCTCGGCGGCATCAAGGACATGGGCGGCGTCCCGGACCTCCTGTTCGTGATCGACACCAACAAGGAGCAGCTGGCGATCAAGGAGGCGAACCGCCTCGGGATCCCGGTGGCCGCCATCGTCGACACCAACTGCAACCCGGACGGCATCAGCTACATCGTCCCGGCCAACGACGACGCCGGCCGCGCCATCGCGCTCTACTGCGACCTGATCGCCAAGGCCGCCATCGACGGCATCTCGCGGGCCCAGGGCTCGTCGGGCATGGATCTCGGCGCCTCCGAGGAGCCGATGGCCGAGGAGCTGCCGGCGAACGACGACGCGGCCGTCACGGTCGAGTCCGACGCCCTCGACCCGGCCGACGTGGCGATGCTCGCCGAGTCGACCGAGCATTTCGAGCTGCTCGCCGCCCCGCGCGGCGCGCCGGACGACCTGACCAAGCTCAACGGCGCCGGCCCGCAGATCGTGCAGAAGCTCAACGACGCCGGCATCTATCACTACTGGCAGCTCGCCGCGATGACCCCCGAGGACGTCGCCAAGGTCGATGCCGACCTGAAGCTCAACGGCCGCATCGACCGCGATTCGTGGGTCTCGCAGGCGCGCGGCTTCGTCGAGGCCGCCGCCGCGGCCTGATCCATCGGGGCTTCGCGGCGGCACCGTCATCGGGCCGTCGCGAATCCAGGCATACCGGGCCCGGCCGCTCACCCGCGTGCCGGGCCTCTCTCATCCAGACCACACGAAAGGGACCGCCATGGCCAACATCACCGCCGCGATGGTGAAGGAGCTCCGGGAGAAGACCGGCGCCGGCATGATGGATTGCAAGGGCGCGCTCAACGAGACGCAGGGTGACATCGAGGCCGCCGTCGACTGGCTGCGCAAGAAGGGTCTCGCCAAGGCCGCCAAGAAGGCCGGCCGCGTCGCCGCCGAGGGCCTCGTCGCGGTCGAGTCCGCCGGGCACCACGCCGCCGTGGTCGAGGTGAACTCGGAGACGGACTTCGTCGCCCGCAACGACGCCTTCCAGGCCTTCGCCCGCGAGGCGGCCAAGATCGCGCTCAACACCGACGGCACGCTGGAGGGCCTCCAGGCCGCCCATTTCCCGGGCGCCACCGAGACGGTCTCCGAGAAGCTGCAGAACCTGATCGCCACGATCGGCGAGAACATGAACCTGCGGCGCGTCGCCAAGCTCGAGGTCAAGAAGGGCGTCATCGCCTCCTACGTGCACAACCAGATCTCCGAGGGCCTCGGCAAGATCGGCGTGCTCGTGGCGCTCGAGTCCGAGGGTGACGTCGACGCCCTCTCGGCGCTCGGCCGCCAGATCGCCATGCACGTCGCGGCGACCAACCCGGTGGCGCTGGACGCCTCGGGCGTCGACGCCGCGACCGTCGAGCGCGAGTCGAACATCCTGCGCGAGAAGAACGCCGGCAAGCCGGACCACGTCCTCGCCAAGATCATCGAGAGCGGCCTGAAGAGCTACTACAAGGAGGTCACCCTCCTGGAGCAGCCCTTCGTGCACGACAGCTCGAAGACGGTCAGCCAGGTGCTCAAGGAGGCCGCTTCCAAGGTCGGCGGTCCGGTGACCCTGACGGCCTTCGTCCGCTACGCGCTCGGCGAGGGCATCGAGAAGGAAGAGGGGCCGGACTTCGCCACCGAGGTCGCCCAGCAGGCCGGCCGCGCCTGAAGACCGCGCGCGATCGCCCGAGGCGCCGGGCCGCAGCGAGACCAGCCCCGTCCGGCGCGTGCCGGGCGGGGCTTCTTGGTTTCGGGCTCGCCGAAGCGTTCCGCTCCGAACCGTGTTGCGGCGCACACGCTGGTTTGCGGCGCCGCGCTACGTTCCGGCCATGACTTTGAAACCCTTCTCCTACCTGATGATCGGCGTGTTCGCGTCCGGTCTCGTCATGACCGTCCTCGGCGCCGTCGGCGTCCTGACGGGAAGCTGAGAACCGGCGCCGGCGCGACGCACCCCGTCACGCCGGCGCCGCATCGAGCCAGGCCGTCGTTCGCGTGTCGGTGGCGATCCGACCGACGATTCCCGTAGAATGATCCCCGGCCCCTCGACGGCGCTCCCGCGCCTGACGTAGAAGCCTCCCCGGTTTGCGCGATGCGGGATGGAGCCGGGGACCCAGATGCCGGAAACGACGCCGTTTCGCCGGATACTCCTGAAGCTGTCGGGTGAGGCTCTGGCCGCGCCGGACGGCTACTGGTTGCATCCCCCGACCCTGGCCAGCCTCGCCGAGGACATCGCCCGCACCATCGAGGCCGGCGCCGAGATCGCCATCGTGGTCGGCGGCGGCAACATGATCCGCGGGGCGCGGATCTCGGCGGCGGGCTGGATCGACCGGGCCACCGGGGATTCGCTCGGCATGATGGCGACGGTCATGAACTCGCTCGCCATCGAGACCGCGCTCAACGCGGCCGGCGTGCCGGCGCGGACCATGTCGGCGGTGTCGATGCCGACGATCTGCGAGACCTATGCCCGCCAGCCGGCGCTGCACCACCTCGACAAGGGGCAGGTCGTGGTCCTCGCCGGGGGAACCGGCAACCCGTTCTTCACCACCGACACCGCCGCGGTGCTGCGCGCCGCCGAATTGCGCTGCGACGCCGTGCTCAAGGCGACGCAGGTCGACGGGGTCTACTCGGCCGATCCCAAGACCGACCCGACCGCGACCCGCTACGACCGCATCACCCACGACGAGGCGATCGCCCGCGATCTCAAGGTGATGGACACCGCCGCCTTCGCGCTGGCCCGGGAGAGCCGCCTGTCGATCGTGGTCGGCTCGCTCCATCCGCCGAGCTCGATCGCCGCGATCCTGTCGGGCGAGGCGCCCTCGACGCTGGTCGCACCCTGACGATGCGGCGGTCGTGCCGCCTCAACCGTTTGCGGCCCTGAAAAAATTCGTCCATTGAGGCCGCGACCGCCCGCGCCGGGCTCAAGACCACGTCAGACGTCTCGGGACGACCATCATGGCCACACCGGAATTCGACCTCAACGACATCAAGCGCCGGATGCAGGGCGCCGTCGCCTCGCTCTCGAAGGACCTCGGGTCCCTGCGCACCGGGCGGGCCACGCCGTCGCTGCTCGACCCGATCCAGGTCGATGCCTACGGCTCGATGATGCCGATGGCCCAGGTCGCCACGGTCAGCGTGCCGGAGCCGCGGCTCCTGTCGATCTCGGTCTGGGACCGCAGCATGGTCACGGCCGTCGAGAAGGCGATCCGCGAATCCGATCTCGGCCTCAACCCGCAGACCGAGGGGCAGACCATCCGGCTCCGGATCCCGGAGATGAACGAGCAGCGCCGCAAGGAGATGGTCAAGGTCGCCCACAAGTACACCGAGGAGGCGCGCGTCGCCGTGCGCCACGTCCGCCGGGACGGCCTCGACCACCTCAAGAAGCTCCTGAAGGACAGCGCCATCTCGGAGGACGACGAGAAGCGCCAGGCCGCCGACGTGCAGAAGGCGACCGACCAGGCCATCGCCGAGATCGACGGCGTGCTGGCGTCCAAGGAGAAGGAGATCATGCAGGTCTGAGGCACGGGCCGAGACGCGCGTGACCTCCGCCGCCGCACCGGCCGCGCGTCCCTCGGGACGGCGCGAGCTGTGGCTGCGCGTCGCCTCGGGCCTCGTGCTCGGGGCCGGCGTGCTGGCCGCCCTGGTCTATGGGGGCTGGCCCTTCGCGGGGATCTGGCTCGCCGCCGGCATCGTCGGCTTCGCCGAATGGATGGTGATGAGCCGAACCGAGCCCCGCGAGGCGCTGATCGCGCTCGGTGCGGCGACCCTCGGCGCCCTGCTGCTCTGCCAGCGTGGGGGCGCCCCGGCGCCGGCCTGTCTCGCGGTCCTGCTCCTGGGCGCGGCGGCCTGCGCCACGGTGGCACGGACCGGTCGGGGACGGCTCCGGGCCTTCGTCGGCGTGCTCGGTGCGGCGGCGATCGCGGCGGTGCCCGTGGCCCTGCGCGACGATCCCGCCATCGGCCTCGTCGGCCCGGCCTGGATGTTCGCGGTGGTCTGGTCCACCGACATCGCGGCCTATTTCGCCGGCCGGAAGATCGGCGGCCCGAAGCTGATGCCCCGGGTCTCGCCCAACAAGACGTGGTCGGGGGCCCTCGGCGGCCTGATCGGTGCGGTCGTCGCCGGGACGCTGGTCCCGGTCATCGCCGACCTCGCCGGCATGACCCTTCCGAGCGCCGCCTCCCTGCCGGTGGTGGCGGGCGTGAGCGCCCTGGCCTCGGTTCTGAGCCAGGCGGGGGACCTGATCGAATCCGGTCTCAAGCGCCGCTACGGCGTGAAGGATTCGGGCAAGATCATCCCGGGCCATGGCGGCGTCATGGACCGGCTGGACGGATTTTTCGCGGTCGCCGTGTTGGCGGCGCTCTATCTCGCCCTGCGCGGGGGCGGTCTGATCCCGTGACGATGAGGGAGTTGAACCCGTGACCCAGATCGTCACCGTCTTCGGCGCCACCGGATCGATCGGGCGCTCCACCGCCGACCTGCTCGCCCAGCACGCCGACCGGTTCCGCGTCGGCGCCCTGGTGGGCGGCAAGGATCCCGTCGCGCTGGCGAAGGTCGCCCGCGCGCTGAACGCCTCCTTCGCGGCGCTGGCCGATGAATCCGCCGGCCCGGCGCTGGCCGAGGCGCTGTCGGGTTCCGGCATCGCCAACGGGGCCGGGGAGGGCGCCGTCATGGAGGCGGCGGCCCGGGATGCCGACATCGTCGTGGCGGCGGTGAGCGGCGCGGCCGGTCTGAAATCCACCCACGCGGCGCTCCGCCTCGGGCGCAAAGTGGCGCTCGCCAACAAGGAGAGCCTCGTCTGCGCCGGCGACGCCTTCATGCGCGACGCCGCGCGCTACGGCGCCACGATCCTGCCGATGGATTCCGAGCACGACGCGCTGAGCCAGGCGCTCGCCGGACGGCCGCTGGCCGACGTCCGCACCATGATGATCACGGCCTCGGGCGGCCCGTTCCGCACCTGGACTCGCGAGCGCATCGCCGCCGCCTCCGCGGCCGAGGCGGCCGCCCATCCGACCTGGTCGATGGGGATGAAGATCAACATCGATTCGGCCAGCCTGATGAACAAGGGCCTGGAGCTGATCGAGGCGCACCATCTGTTCGGTATCGAGCCCGAGCGGCTGGATGTCGTCGTGCACCCGCAATCGGTGATCCACGGCATGGTCTACTGGCTCGACGGGGCCGTCACCGCCGAACTGGCCCTGCCCGACATGCGGGTGCCGATCTCGCATTGTCTCGGCCTGGGCGACCGGCTGACCATCGAGCGGGGGCGGCCCCTCGACCTCGTGAAGCTCGGCGGCCTCACCTTCGAGGGCGCGGACGAGGATCGCTTCCCATGCCTGCGGATCGCTCGGGCGGCGCTCGCCGCGGGCGGCGCGGCGCCGACCGTCATGAACGCCGCCAACGAGATCGCGGTGGCGGCCTTCATCGCCGGCCGGATCGGCTTCTACGGGATCAGCGATCTGGTCGAGCGCGCCTGCGCGTACTTCGCCACGCAGTACCGGACCGCGCCGGCCGATGTGGACGAGGCGCTCGCGATCGACGCCCATGTCCGGGTGTGGAGCACCGAGGCCCTGCCGGAGCTGCGCGCCGCCGGCTGACAGGCGGCAGGGTCCCCTTGTCGGAGCGCAGGCCCCGGGGCTTCGCCGCGCCTGCAGGGACGGGCGCGTGCCGCGGCCTGATGAGGCCGCGCCTCAGCGTCCCGGCCCGTAGCCGGCCAGGAAGATCCGGACCGCCTCGCCGACCTGGTAACGGATCTCGGCCTCGCTCGCGGACTCGGCCGCCGCGAACAGCAGCCGGGTCAGCAGACCGGCTTGGCAGAGATGCAGGAAATGTCGGGCGGCGAGTTCGGTATCGGCGATCCGAAGCCGCCCCGCCTGCACCTGCGCGTCGAGGTAGCCTGACAGGCGTGCGATCCCGCAGGCCGGCCCCGCCTCGTAGAGCGCCTGACCGAAGCGGGGGAATTTCTCGCAGGCGCCGATCACCATGCGAACCACCGCGACGTGCTCGGCCTGGCACATCTCGGTCAGGAAGGACGTCCCGAGGCGCATCAGGACGGCAGGGACGTCGGGATCATCGGCATCGAGGGTGAAGAGGGCCTCGGCGAGGCTGCCCTTCTCCTGGACGATGAGCGCCTCGAAGAGATCCTCCTTGCTGTCGAAGTAGACGTAGAGCGTCCCCTTGGAGACCCCGGCCGCCCGGGCGATCTCGCCCATGCTGGCTCCGTCGAAGCCCGCCGACAGGAACACCTTCCGCGCCCCGTCCAGGATCTGCCGCCGCTTGTCACCCTCGTGCTGGGCCTGTCCCCGCTCCAGCACCGCACCCTGAGGCATCGTTCCGCTCCGCACCCGTGGCGCCGCCACGCTTGACCGAACCGTTCGGTCACCATAATCTGCGGCGAGTTCATCGGCGCGTCAAGGCGCGCCTTTTCATTGACCGAACGGTTCGGTCATTAGTCTTGAGGCGCTGAGATGTCCCTTCGCGAGGACGCCGATCGGCCCAATTTTGGTATCGACGCTGGCGACGAGGAGCGCGCCGAGCGGGCGGCACCGCGCGCTCCGGCATCAGCCGCGGCGGACACCCCGGCTCCGGCTCCGTCCGCCGCGGCGCCCGCCCGCAAGAGGCCGCTCAAGCGGCTGGTCCTGCTCGGCCTCCTCGCGGCCGCGCTCGGCGGCGGGGGGTACGAGGGCTGGAAATGGTGGACGGTCGGGCGGTTCTTAGTCTCGACGGATGACGCCTATGTCCAGGCCGACATCTCGGTGCTCGCCGCGAAGGTCTCGGGCTATCTCGACTCGGTTCCGGTGGTGAACGGCCAGTCGGTCAAGAAGGGCGACGTGATCGCCAAGCTCGACGACGGCGATTACCGCCTCGCGCTCCGGGCGGCGCAGGACAAGCTCGCCACTCAGGAGAGCACCATCGCGCGAATCGGCCGGCAGGCCGAGGCGGCGCAGGCGCAGGTCGCCCAGGCCGCGGCGCAGCTCGACGCGACCCGCGCCGATGCCGTGCGTGCCCAGGCGGACTTCTCCCGGGCGACGCAGATGCAGGCGGATTACGTGGCCAAGTCGCGCATCGATCAGACCCGCGCCGACCGCGACAGGACCGAGGCCTCCGTCAAGGCGATGGAGGCCGGCCTGATCGCGGCCCGCGCCAATGTCGACGTGCTCCAGGCGCAGAAGCGCGAGGCCGAGAGCCTCGCGGCGGAGCTTCGCACCGCGGTCGACCGGGCCCGGCGCAACCTCGACTTCACGGTGATCCGCGCGCCCTTCGACGGCGTGGTGGGCAACAAGGCCGTCGAGGCCGGCGCCTATGTCGGTCCCGGCACCCGGATCGCCGCCCTCGTGCCGCTGCAGAGCGTTCGGATCGACGCGAACTTCAAGGAGACCCAGGTCGAGCGCATGCGCCCCGGCCAGCCCGTGACCGTCACGGTCGACGCCTATCCGGACCGCGAGATCCACGCCGTGGTGGAATCCTTCTCGCCCGCCTCCGGCTCGGTGTTCAGCCTGCTGCCGCCCGACAACGCGACGGGCAACTTCACGAAGATCGTCCAGCGGCTGCCGGTGCGGGTGCGCGTGCCCGAGGATGTCGCCCGCGAGGGCCTGCTGCGGCCGGGCCTGTCGGCGGTGGTGCGGATCGATACCCGCACCGGCACGGACCGGTCCGTCCTCGACCACGCCGCCGGCGCGCGGCCGGTCGCCACCGCGAGCCGCTGAGGCCGGTCATGGCCGCCACCGCCGCCCTGGCCGCGGGCGCATCGGCCCGCGCCGCCGAGCCGCCGCTCGACCGCCGCCGCATGGTGGCGTTCATCTGCATGGTCTTCGGGATGTTCATGGCGATCCTGGACATCCAGATCGTCTCGGCCTCCCTGAACGAGATCCAGGCCGGCCTCTCGGCCTCGGGCGACGAGATCCCCTGGGTCCAGACCAGCTATCTCATCGCCGAGGTCATCTCGATCCCGCTTTCCGGCACCCTGTCCCGGGTGCTCTCGACGCGCTGGATGTTCGCGATCTCGGCCGGCGGCTTCACCGCCATGAGCCTGATGTGCGCGACCTCCTCGTCGATCGGCGAGATGATCGTCTGGCGGGCGCTCCAGGGCTTCATCGGCGGCGGCATGATCCCGACCGTGTTCGCGGCGGCCTTCACGATCTTCCCGCCCTCGAAGCGGACCATCGTCTCGCCGATGATCGGTCTGGTGGCGACGCTCGCGCCGACCATCGGCCCCACGGTCGGCGGCTATCTCACCGACCTGATGTCCTGGCACTGGCTGTTCCTGATCAACGTCGTGCCGGGCATCTTCGTGACGGTCTCGACCTGGATGCTGGTCGATTTCGACAAGCCGAATTACGGCCTCCTGCAATCCTTCGACTGGGCGGGCCTGGCCTTCATGGCGGGCTTTCTGGGCTGCCTCGAATACGTGCTCGAGGAGGGACCCAACCACGATTGGCTGCAGGACGAGGCGGTCTTCGCCTGCGCGGTGATCTGCGGGCTCTCGGCGCTGCTGTTCTTCTGGCGGGTCTTCACGGCCAAGCAGCCGATCGTCGACCTGCGCGCCTTCTCGGATCGCAACTTCGCCAGCGGCTGCGTCGCGAGCTTCGTGCTCGGCATCGGCCTCTACGGGCTGACCTACATCTACCCGGTCTATCTCGCCCGGGTGCGCGGCTACTCGGCGCTGATGATCGGCGAGACGATGTTCGTCTCCGGCCTGTGCATGTTCGCCACCGCCCCGATCGCCGGCCGGCTCTCCGGGAAGGTCGATCCGCGGATCATGATGGGGATCGGCTTCGTCGGCTTCGCCTGCGGCACCTGGATCGTCACCGGGCTCACCAAGGACTGGGACTTTGACGAGCTGCTGCTGCCGCAGATCCTGCGCGGCTGCTCGCTGATGCTGTGCATGATCCCGATCAACAACATCGCGCTGGGCACGCTGCCGCCGGCCCGCATGAAGAACGCCTCGGGCCTCTACAATCTCACCCGCAATCTCGGCGGCGCGGTCGGCCTCGCGCTGATCAACACGCTGCTGAACGACCGGTGGGACCTCCACCTCGCCCGGCTGCACGAGCGCTTCAGCTGGTCCAGCACCGCCGCGGTGGAGCGCCTCGACACGATGCAGCGCGGATTCGATTCCTTCGGCAGCGCCGCCCCCGGCATGGCGCTCAAGGCCATGACCAACACGGTGCGGATCCAGGGTCTGGTCATGGCCTTCGAGGACGTGTTCCTCGCCCTCACCGTGCTGTTCCTCGCGATGGCCTGCGCGGTGCCCCTCGTCCGGCGCCCGCGCGGGGCGGCCGGCGGCGACGCGCACTGACGAAGCCGGACCCTACCCGCGGCCGTCCGCAATCCCGCACAGGATTGCGTTGGCAGTCCGCCGTACCGATCTGCTAGACTGGTTCGATAGCTGGCCCGAGATGCCGGCGCGAGACGGCCAGGGATCGGCTTATGGACTTCCTCCACGCGATGGGCGGCACTGCCGGCGGCTTCTTCGGCGCCGTGATCCCGTTCCTGTTCGTGCTCACCGTCGTGGTGTTCGTGCATGAGATGGGCCACTTCCTGGTCGGGCGCTGGTGCGGCGTCGGCGTCCACGCCTTCTCGCTCGGCTTCGGCCCGGAGCTGTTCGGCTTCAACGACCGCCGCGGCACCCGCTGGAAACTCTGCGCCATCCCGCTCGGCGGCTACGTGAAGTTTCACGGCGACGCCAACGGCGCCAGCATGCCGGATCCCGAGACGATCGCCCGCATGAGCCCGCACGAGCGGGCGATCAGCTTCCCGACCCAGCCCGTCGGCAAACGCGCCGCCATCGTCGCGGCCGGGCCGGTCGCGAACTTCATCCTGGCGATCCTGCTCTTCGCGGGCGCGATCTGGCTCGGCGGCCGCTACGAATTGCCCGCCCGGGTCTCCTCGGTGGAGCCCGGGAGCGTCGCCGCGCAGGCCGGGTTCCAGCCGGGCGACCTGATCACCGCCATCGACGGCGAGAAGATCGGCGACTTCAACGCCATGTACCGGACGGTCACGGGCAGCGCCGGGACGCCGCTGACCTTCACGGTGGAGCGCGATGACCACCCGATCACCATCCAGGCGACCCCGGCCACCTTCGAGGAGAAGACCCCCTTCGGCCGCCACCGGATCGGCCGCCTCGGCATCCGCTCGCCCGCGGGCTCGGAGGCCAAGCTGGTGCGCTACGGGGCGCTCGATTCCCTGAATCTCGGGGTGCACGAGACCTACTTCGTCGTCGAGCGGACCTTCTCGTATCTCGGCAAGCTCGTCACCGGCCGCGAATCCGCCGACCAGCTCTCGGGCCCGATCGGCATCGCGCGGGTCTCGGGCGAAGTGGCCAAGAACGGCGGCGTCGGCGGCCTCGTCGGTCTGATCGCGCTGCTCTCGGTGTCGATCGGCCTTCTGAATCTCTTCCCCGTGCCGCTGCTCGATGGCGGCCACCTGCTCTTCTACGCCTTCGAGGTGGTACGCGGCCGCCCGCTCAGCGAGCGCGCCCAGGAGATCGGCTTCCGGATCGGCCTCGCCCTCGTCCTGATGCTGATGCTGTTCGCCGCCTGGAACGACATCCTCAACCTCGGCGCGTCCTGGCGGAACACCTGATCCGGAGCGGTTGCGGGGCGCGGCGCGGCCGCGCTCCGCAGGCTCTGGGCATCCTGTCCGCTCTCCACGGGAAAGGATGCCCCATTCCTGCCGCGATCCCGCCCCGCCGATGCCGTTTCTGCGGCTCGAAACGCGGCTAAGACGGCCTTAACGGCGTCGTCGGCCGTCGCGAAAACGTCCGACAGCTCAAGTATTTACGCGCCGTTTACCACGATCTGTGGTTTGCCCGCAGGGTTGGCGCGGCGTTAAGTGGCGCGAAGGCCACGACCCCCCAAAATCCCCTGACGATGGCCTCCCGCGCGTTTGCTTGGCAGGGGAATCCCGCTAAGAGCTACGCTTGGACCGAAGCCACGCTTGGACCAGGTGACGGGACGGCCGATCAACGGTCGCCTGTGACGGGCTAACCCCCGCGACCAGAACAGAAACGGGCGATTGCATGATGTCGTTGACGGGGAAGCCCCGACGTAAGTCGGTGCGGAAAACCATCGTCCTAGTCACTGCGGGTCTTGGCGTTGTCCTGAGCGGGGCCGCTCAGGCGCAGCAGATCGTCGTCCAGGGCAACCAGCGCGTCGATGCCGACACGATCCGGTCCTACGTGACCGGGACGGCGTCCGGCTCCGCCGAGGAGGCGCGCCGCAACCTGCTCGCCAGCGGCATGTTCTCGGACGTGCGGGTCGCCCAGTCCGGCGGCCGCACGGTCGTGACCGTCCGCGAGAACAACCTGATCAACCGGGTGGTCTTCGAGGGCAACAAGAAGATCGAGAAGGCCACCCTCGAGGGGGTGGTCGAGGCGAAGGCCCGGGGCCCCTACAGCGAGGCGATCATCAACGCCGACCTCGCGCGCATCCGCGACGTCTACAAGCGCTTCGGCCGCGGCACCGCCAAGGTGACCTACCGCACGGTGGATCTGCCCAACGGCCGCGTCGACGTGATCTACCAGGTCGACGAGGGCGATAAGACCGGCATCATCTCGATCAACTTCGTCGGCAACCACGCCTTCTCGGAGCGGACCCTGAAGGGGCTGATGAGCTCCTCGGAGATGAACTTCCTGTCATTCATCAAGACCTCCGACGTCTACGATCCCGACCGCATCACCAACGACCTCGACCAGGTGCGCCGCTACTACCTGAAGAACGGCTACGCCGACTTCCAGGTGATCAGCGCCGACGCGCGCTACGTCGAGGGCGAGACCGCGGGCTACGTCATCACCGTCACGGTGAACGAGGGCGAGCAGTACAAGGTCGGCGCCGTCGCGGTGGATTCGCGCCTGCCCGGGCTCGACACCGCCAAGCTCGACGGCGACATCGCCGCCGCGGTGGGCGACGTCTACAACGCCGACGACGTCGAGAAGACGCTCAACAACGTCACCCGCGAGGTCAACCGCGCCGGCTATCCCTTCGCGCAGGTCCGTCCGACCGGCCAGCGCGACCCGGCGAGCCACCAGGTCTCCCTCGGCTTCGTGGTCGAGGACGGCCCGCACGTCTACGTCGAGCGGATCAACATCCGCGGCAACACCCGCACCCGCGACTACGTCATCCGCCGCGAGCTCGATATCGCCGAGGGCGACGCCTACAACCGCGTGCTGACCGACCGCGCCGAACGGCGCCTGAACGGTCTCGGCTTCTTCAAGAAGGTCCGGTTCTCCAACGAGCCGGGCTCCGCCCCGGATCGGGTGGTGATCAACATCGACGTCGAGGATCAGCCCACGGGTTCGTTCTCGGTGGCGGGCGGCTACTCCACCCAGGACGGCATCATCGGCGAGGTCTCGGTCTCCGAGTCGAACTTCCTCGGCCGTGGCCAGTATGTCCGCCTTGCCGGCACGGGCGGCCAGTACTCCCGCGGTGTCGACTTCTCATTCACCGAGCCATACTTCCTCGGCTACCGCCTCGCCGCGGGCTTCGACGCCTTCTACAAGTACTCCGACCTGACCCGGTACTCGCGCTACGAGACCACGGTCTATGGCGGCCAGCTGCGCCTCGGCCTGCCGATCACCGAGGAGTTCGGCGTCACCCTGCGCTACTCGCTGTACAACACCGAGCTGAAGGTGCCGAACACCCTCAAGCGGCCGTACAACGACTGCTCGATCCCGATCCCCGGCTACACCGCCACCTACGCGGCGGGGACGATCGATCCGAATACCGGCCGCAACATCGGCGGCCAGGCGCTCTATCCGAACTGCGCCTATGACGGCGAGGCTTCGATCGCCATCAAGGGCTCCCAGGGCAACACCCTGACCTCGCTGGCCGGCCTGACGCTCGCCTACTCGACCCTCGACGTGATCGGCGCTCCGCACAACGGCTTCTATGCCGAGCTCAAGCCCGACGTGGCAGGCCTGGGCGGCGATTCCAGGTTCTTCCGCGTCACCGCCGACGCGCGATACTACAAGGAGATCTTCGAGGACGTGGTCGGCTTCGTCCGCTTCCAGGCCGGCCACATCCAGTCGATCGACGGCAAGCCCTTGCGCGTGACCGACGAATTCTTCCTCGGTCCGTCGCTGGTCCGCGGCTTCGCGCCGAACGGCATCGGCCCGCGCGACGTCGGCATCGCCGATGCCCGCTCGAACGCGATCGGCGGCTCGACCTATATCGGCGGTACCCTGGAGGTGCAGTTCCCGCTGCCCGGCGTGCCGCGCGACCTGGGCCTGAAGGGTGCGCTCTTCGCCGATGCCGGCACGCTGTTCGGCTATAACAGCCGGCGCACCTTCGACGTGAACGGCGACGGCTTCATCAACGGCACGTCGCCGGTGACCGGGCGGTGTAACTTCAACGCGTTCACGATCGGCGTCGAGCCGGAATGCGTGAACGTGCGCGACAGCGCCACGATCCGGTCCTCCGTCGGCGCCTCGATCCTGTGGAACTCGCCGCTCGGACCGATCCGATTCGACTACGCCTACGCGCTGTCGAAGGACGAGGGTATCCCGGTCTACGTCCCGCTGCTCGGCAAGGTCGGCCACGTCGGCAAGGATCAGACCCAGGCGTTCCGCTTCTCCGGCGGCTCGCGATTCTGATAAAATTCTCGCGCGCCGGCCGGATCATCCCGGCCGGCGCGTTGTCGCGCATGTCAGATCCCATCTTCTTCACCGCCGCTGCCGGGCTCACCCTGGCCGAGATCGCCGCGGGCGCCGGCGCGACCCTCCCCGAGGGCGCCGATCCGGACCATCGGCTCACGGGCGCCGCATCCCTCGAGAGCGCCGGGCCGCAGCACCTCGCCTATATGGACAATGCCCGGTACGGCGACGCGCTCGCCGCGACGCGGGCGGGGGCCTGCCTGGTCTCGCCGCGCTTCGCCGCGCGGTGCCCGGCCGGCACCGTGTGCCTCGTCAGCCGTGATCCGTACCGCGCCTATGCGGCGCTGCTCGGACGCCTGCACCCCGACGCCCTGCGTCCGGGCTCGCAATTCGCGGCGCGCGGTATCGCGCCGGGGGCCCATGTCCATCCGGAAGCCCGGCTGGAGGAGGGCGTCACGGTCGATCCCGGCGCGGTGATCGGCCCCGGCGCCGAGATCGGCGCCGGAACCGTCATCGGACCCAATGCGGTGGTCGGGCCGGGGGTACGGATCGGCCGCGACTGCGCGATCGGGGCCGGCACGACGCTCAGCCACGCGCTGCTGGGCAACCGCGTGATCCTCCATCCGGGGGCCCGGCTCGGGCAGGACGGTTTCGGCTTCGCCATGGGTGCCACCCATCTCAAGGTACCGCAGATCGGCCGGGTGATCGTCCAGGACGATGTCGAGATCGGCGCCAACACCACGATCGACCGCGGCGCCTCGCGCGACACGGTCATCGGTGAGGGCACCAAGATCGATAACCTCGTGCAGATCGCCCACAACGTGGTGATCGGACGTCACTGCGTGATCGTGTCGGGCGTCGGCATCTCGGGCTCGACCACGCTGGAGGATTATGTGGTCCTCGGCGGCCAAGTCGGCGTGGTCGGTCACCTGCGGATCGGCCGCGGCGCGCAGATCGCCGGCTCGTCCAACGTCAACCGCGACGTGCCGCCGGGCAGCCGCTGGGGCGGGACGCCCGCCAAGCCCGTCCGCGCCTGGTTCCGCGAACTGACGACGCTGGCGCGCCTCGCCGAGCGTTCGGGCAAGGGCGACGGCGGCGAGGAGGCCTGAGCGGCCGGGCGGTGCGGCGGGCGGCGTCGATGGCCCGCCCGTCAGGCCTTGCGCTCGCCCCGATTTCTTCCGAAGAGGGCGCTCTGTCCGCCGTCGGCGGGCGGAAGCCAGGCCGCTGCGGGCGGCAAGTCGAGGTGCGGATTCTGATGAGTGAGGCGGCGCGCGAGACCGGCGGCGAGCTGGGCACAGCCGATATCCAGACGCTGCTGGAGTTGCTGCCGCACCGCTACCCGTTCCTGATGGTGGACCGCATCATCGAGATCGACGGCGACGAATCCTGTATCGGGATCAAGAACGTCACGGCCAACGAGCCGCAATTCATGGGGCATTTCCCGGGCCTGCCGGTCTTCCCCGGCGTGCTCCTGATCGAGGGGATGGCCCAGACGGCCGGCGCGATCTGCTGCCGTCACATCAGGACGGACGAGCTGCGCACCAAGCAGGTGTTCTTCATGACCATCGACAAGTGCAAGTTCCGCAAGCCCGTCACCCCCGGCGATCAAGTGCGCTTCAACATGAAGAAGATGAACCAGCGCCGGACCATGTGGTGGTTCCGCGGGGAGGCCCGGGTCGACGGTACGCTGGTCGCCGAGGCCGAGATCGGCGCCATGCTGGTGACGGAGTGAGCAACCCCCTCATTCACCCGAGTGCCGTGATCGAGCCCGGTGCCGAGATCGGAGACGGGACCCGGATCGGCCCCTTCTGCCATGTCGGCCCCGAGGTGGTGCTGGGCCGGGATTGCGAGCTCGTCAGCCACGTCGTGCTGGCGGGACGCACCACGATCGGTCCCCGCACGCGGATCTTCCCGTTCGCGTCGATCGGGCACCCGCCGCAGGACCTGAAGTACCGGGGCGAGGCCTCGACTCTCACGATCGGCTCCGACTGCCTGATCCGGGAGGGGGTCACCATGAATCCCGGGACCAGCGGCGGCGGCCTCGAGACCGTGGTCGGCGACCACTGCACCTTCCTGGCGAACTCCCATGTCGGCCACGATTGCCGGGTCGGCGCGCACGTGATCTTCTCGAACAACGTGATGCTGGCCGGCCATTGCTCGGTGGGCGATTACGCGATCCTCGGCGGCGGCGCCGCGGTGATCCAGTTCGCCCGGGTCGGCGCGCACGCCTTCGTGGGCGGCCTCTCGGGCCTGGAGAATGACTGCATCCCCTACGGCATGGTGCTGGGCAACCGCGCCACGCTCTCGGGGCTCAACATCATCGGCCTGCAGCGCCGGGGCTTCGCTCGCGATGACATCCACGCCCTGCGGCGGGCCTACCGGCTGCTCTTCGCGCCCGAGGGGACGCTGATGGAGCGCGTGGAGGACGTGGCCGCGACCTTCGAGTCCCACGCCGCCGTGCGGGAGATTCTCGACTTCATCCGCGTCGGCGGCAAGCGCTCGATCTGCACGCCCCGCGAGATCCCGACGCCCATCAGCGCCGCCTGACCGGCCGGGCCATGGTCGAGGTCGATCCCGCGCCCGAGGGGGCTCTCGTCCTGATCGCCGGGGCCGGGCGCCTGCCGGAACTCGTCGCCGAGTCGCTGCGCCGGGCGCGCCGGCCGTTCCGGGTGATCGCGCTGCGCGGCTTCACCGGGCCGGCCCTGCGCACCGGCGCCGACGCCACCGTCGATCTCCTCGACCTCGCGGCCACGCTGAAGCTGCTGCGCCGCTGGGGGCCGGCCGTGGTGGTGCCGGCCGGCGGCGTTTCCCGCCCGAGCCCGGCCGCCATCCTCAATGCCGGCGCGGCCCTGCGCAACCGCGAGGCCCTGCGGGCCATCGCCGGTGGCGGCGACGACCGCCTCCTGCGCGCCGCGCTGGCGCTGGTGGAGGAGGACGGCCACCGGGTCCTCGGCGTCCACGAGGCCGCCCCGGACCTGCTCTGTCCGGAGGGGCCCATCGGCGGCCGGGCGCCGGACGCGGAGGCCGCCGCGTCGATCCGCACCGGGCGCGGGGTGCTCGCCGCCCTGTCGCCCTACGATCTCGGCCAGGCGGTGGCGGTCGCGGGGGCGCGCGTGCTCGCCGTCGAGGGGCCGGAGGGCACCGACCGGATGCTCGCCCGGGCGCGCGCCCTGGGCCGCCGTCCGTTCGGCTGGGGGCGGGCGCTGCCCGCGACCGTGCTGGTGAAGGCGCCGAAGGTCGGCCAGGATCTGCGCATCGACCTGCCGGCCATCGGGCCGCGCACGGTGCGCAACGCCGCCCGCGCCGGCTGCGTCGGCCTCGCGCTGGAGGCCGGCGGGACGCTGGTCATCGACCGGGCCGCCACGGCCGCGGAGGCCGACCGCCTCGGCCTGTTCGTGGTCGGCTACGGGAGCGGGCCGTGATGGCGGACCGGCCGCGCACGATCTGGCTCGTGGCCGGCGAGGATTCCGGCGATCAGCTCGGCGCCAAGCTGATGCGGGCTCTGCGCGCCGCGGCGCCGGACCTCCGCTTCGGCGGAGTCGGCGGCGAGGCGATGGCCGAGGCCGGATTCACCTCGCTGTTCCCCCTCGATGACGTGGCGGTGATGGGCTACCTGCCGGTGCTCGCCCGGGCGCGGACGCTCCTGCGCCGCATCCGCGAGACCGCCGCGGCGGCGGTGCGCGCCCGGCCGGACGTGCTGGTGATCATCGACAGCCCCGGCTTCACCCACGCGGTGGCGCGGCGCGTGCGGAAGGCCGCGCCCGGGATCCCGATCATCGATTACGTCTCGCCGAGCGTCTGGGCGTGGCGGCCCTGGCGGGCGAAGGGCATGCGCCCGTTCATCGATCACGTCCTGGCGCTGCTGCCCTTCGAGCCCGAGGCGCATCGGCGGCTCGGTGGCCCGCCCTGTACCTATGTCGGTCACCCGCTGATCGAGCGCCTGCCGGACCTGCGCCCGGCCGGTGACGAGCTCCGCCGCCGTGACGCCGATCCCTACAGCCTCGTGGTCCTGCCCGGGTCGCGCCGGTCCGAGATCGAGCGGCTGATGCCGGTCTTCGGCCAGGCGCTGGAGCAGGTGGGCCGCGCGGTGCGGGTCGAGGCGGTGCTGCCCGCGGTGACGCGCCACCGCGCCCTGATCGAGCGTCTGGCGGGCGCGTGGCCGGTCCCGGTGCGGATCGTCACCGGCGAGGCGTCGAAATACGCCGCCTTCCGCGGGGCCCGCGCGGCGCTGGCCGCCTCCGGCACGGTGACGCTGGAGCTGGCGCTCGCGGGCGTCCCCATGGTGGTCGCCTACAAGGTCTCGCGGGCGGAGGAATTCATCGCCCGCCGGCTCATCCAGGTTCCGACCATCGTGCTGCCCAACCTGATCCTCGCCGACAATGCCATGCCGGAATTCGTGCAGGCCGACTGCACCCCCGCGCGGCTCGCCGAAGCTCTGCTGCCCCTGCTGGCGGGCGGCGGCGCGCGCGACGCGCAATGCGCCGCCCTGGCCCGGATCGACGGCCGCATGCGGCTCGCGGATGGGGATACGCCGAGCCGGGCCGCCGCGCGGATCGTCCTGCGGGCGGCCGGGGGGGGCGCCGCGGCCGCCCGGGATTGCTGACCGTCAGCCGGCGTGACGGCCGCAGCGGATGTAGGACGCGGTCCCGCGGCTGCTCGACCATGTCAGGTGATCGCCGTCCACCGTCAGGCGGACCTGCGAAGACCAGTGCCGGCCGCGATCGCTGCACTCGGCGGTCGTGAGCCAGGCGGTCCCGGCGCGGTGCGTGTCGTGGAAGGTGCAGATCGTGCGGCCCGCCCGCGCGTGATCCTGCGTGATCGTCGCCGGGATGTAGCCCCGCCGTCGGGAGCGGGTCCCGCAGGCCTCGGGCGTCGGACCCCAGAGGCCGACATACTCGGCGCCGGCCGGCGCCGGGGCCGGTCGGGCGACCGGGGGAGGCGCCACCGTCGGGGCCGTCTGCGCGGCGCCCGAGGCCGCCGGGGTCGAAGCCTCCGGGGCGGCGTCCTGAGCGCGGGTTTCGGGCAGATCGAGCATCGCGACCCGGCGCGCGGACGCGCGCTGCCCGGCGGCGGGACCACCGGACGACGCCGCCCCGGGCGCCTGCGGGCGGAACGGCAGATCCTCCGTCAGGTAGGCCGCGCTGTAGGCGAACAGGCTGATCCAACCCACGATGAGGAGCGCCGGCACGGCGTAACGACGCCCGGATCCGGAACTGTCTCTTATACACATCTCCGAGCCCACGAGACAAGAGGCAA
>CAXDNE010000036.1:0-36262 GCA_963990595.1 uncultured Methylobacterium sp. | reverse complement strand
AGCCCGACGGCGCGCGCGGCCGGGGCCGTGTCCCCATCGGGCGTCGCCCAAGCCACCTCCGCGGCGCTGCGCTCGCGGATCTGCCCGCCTCCCGCCCGCCCGAGCAGGGCCTTGGCCAGGTGGATCCCGACGCGCGCGGTCTGCCGGGGCATGCCGAGGATCGCCGGCCCGAGCGGCCGGAGCGGCTCCAGGCCGAAATGGAAGTGTATGCCGCCGCGCCGTCCCACGACCCACCACCAGAGCGTGCCGAGGCTGGCGCAGGCGAGCGCGGCCAGACCCTCGTTCACGCTCACCGAGCCGGCGAAGACCATGTAGGCGAGGGCGAGGGCGACCCAGATCGCCGCGGCATCGCGGCTCGATCGCTTCTTGATCCCGCTGATCGGTCCTGCCTGCATCGATCCTGACCGGAGCGCGCCGCGGAAGCGTGACCGTGCGCCTGACTCGTCCCAAACGTGGCTCGGAACGGAGCCGTTCCGGAACCCGAGGACACGCCTTCGTGTAACCACAGCGCGGCATGCGAAGGTTCCGCGGGTGAGGGCGAGCAATGAGAGCCGAAATCCTGGATATCCGCTTCCTCCACGAGGGCTGGAGCCGGTTCGGGATCGCGCGGGTGCGCCTCGCCGACGGTGCCGTGGTCGAGCGGGAGATCGAGGATCACGGCAATTCGGTGGGGATCCTCCCCTACGATCCCGAGCGTCAGGTGGCGACGCTGGTGCGCGAGCTGCGGGTGCCGCCGCTCTTCGCGGCCGGCGAGCAGGTCCAGCTCGAGGCGCCGGCCGGCCTCATCGACGATGGCAGCCCGGAGGAGAACGCCCGCCGCGAGGTGCTGGAGGAGGTCGGCCTGTCCCTGCACGGCCTGGAATACGTCGGCGCGACCTATTCCTGCGCGAGCCTGACCACCGAGAAGATCCACCTCTATCTCGCGCCCTATCGCGCGGCTGACCGGGCCGAGGCGGGCGGCGGGGCCGCGGGCGAGCACGAGAACATCCGGGTCGTCGAGATGCCGCTCGCCGACCTCGCCCGCATGGCGGACCGGGCGGAGATCACCGACCTGAAGACGCTCACCCTCGTCCTGGCGCTGCGCGCGCGTCACCCGGAGCTGTTCCGCGCGTGAGAATCCGCTATCGCGTACTCGCCCAGGGGTTGCTGACCGCCGGGGTGCTCGCCGGGGTCGCGTGGATCGCCTTCCACCTCCGGTAAGAGCCGGCGAAGCTTACGTTTCAGGGATCGATGGCATGAGCGACGACGCCGGACACGCCGAGCCGCACGGGTTCGACCGTGGCCTCACCAATTACGGCGACCGCGACTTCGCCCGCTATCTGCGCCGCTCCTTCGCCCGCTCCATGGGCATCTCGGTGAGCCTCCTGAACAAGCCGGTGGTCGGCATCGCCATGACGCCGTCGGGCTTCAACAACTGCCATCGCGGCATGCCCGAGCTGGTGGAGGCGGTCGCCCGCGGCGTGCTGGCCGCGGGCGCGCTGCCGCGGCCGTTCCCGACCGTGTCGCTCGGGGAGGTTTTCCTCAACCCGACCAGCATGATGTACCGCAACCTGATGGCCATGGACACGGAGGAGATGATCCAGGCCCAGCCGATGGACGCAGTCGTGCTGATCGGCGGCTGCGACAAGACCGTGCCGGCCCAGCTCATGGGCGCCGCCTCGGCGGGGCTTCCGGCGATCCAGCTGGTCACCGGCCCGATGTCCACCGGCCGCCACCGGGGCCAGCGGCTCGGCGCCTGCACCGATTGCCGGGGTTTCTGGGCGAAGTACCGGGCCGGCACCGTCGACGCGCAGGAGATCGCCGAGGTCGAGGGCCGGCTCTCCGTCACCGCCGGAACCTGCGCGGTGATGGGCACGGCCTCGACCATGGCGTGCATCGCCGAGGCGCTCGGCATGTCGCTGCCCGGCACCGCGGCGATCCCGGCGGTGCATGCCGACCGGCTGGTGGCGGCCGAGGAATCGGGCCGCGCGGCCGTCCGGCTCATCCAGTCCAAGATCACGCCCGACCAGGTCATCACCCGGAAATCGGTGGAGAACGCCATCCGGGTGCTGATGGCGGTCTCCGGCTCGACCAACGCCATCGTGCATCTCACCGCGATCGCCGGACGGCTCGGCATCCGCATCCCCTACGAGCGCTTCAATGAGATCTCGGACGAGACGCCGGTGCTGGTGGACCTGAAGCCCGTGGGCGAGGGCTACATGGAGGATTTCCACGCCGCCGGCGGCATGGGCGCGCTGCTGCGCGAGCTGCGTCCGCTCCTCCACCTCGACACCATGGACGTGGAGGGCCGCACGCTGGCCGAGCGGCTCGACGAGCCCGCCGGCTGGGTCGACCGGTCGGTGATCCGCACCTTCGACAACCCGGTCTCGCCGCTCGGCGGGCTGGTGGCGCTCACCGGCAACCTCGCCCCCGAGGGCGCGATCTTCAAGCGCGCGGCGGCGACGCCGGAGCTGTTCGAGTCCGAGGGCCGCGCGGTCGTGTTCACCGGCCTGGAGGATCTGAGCCGGCGGATCGACGATCCCGATCTCGATGTGGCGCCTGGCGACGTGCTGGTGCTGCAGAATGCCGGGCCGCACGCCGCCGGCATGCCCGAGGCGGGCTACCTGCCCATTCCGAAAAAGCTCGCCCGGGCGGGGGTGAAGGACATGGTGCGGATCTCCGACGCACGGATGTCCGGCACGGCCTTCGGATCGATCGTGCTGCATATCGCCCCGGAATCCGCGGTCGGCGGCCCGCTGGCGGCGGTGCGCGACGGCGACCGGATCCGCCTGTCGATCCGGGACAAGCGGATCGACCTGCAGGTGGAGGACGCCGAGATCGCCCGGAGGCTCGCCGACCATCGGCCGCCGCCGGCCCCGACCCGGGGCTACAAGGCGCTCTATCGGCGCACCGTCACGCAGGCCCCGGAGGGCTGCGACTTCGACTTCCTGATGGGGGAGGGCGACGCGGGCTGATCGGCCGGCTTGATCGCCGGCCACGCCGGGCCCATCGTCCGTTCAGGACTCGGGAGGTCACCGGATGACGCGCGCCTGCATCGTGGGCTGGGCCCACACCCCGTTCGGGAAGCTCGAGGAGCCGGATGTCGAGGGCCTGATCGCCCGGGTCTCCGGCGAGGCGCTGGCCCATGCTGGCGTCGAGGAGTCTCAGGTCGACGGCATCTATGTGGGCTCGATGAACACCGGCTTCTCGAAGCAGGGGTTCGAGGGCGCGCTGGTCGCGGTGAACCGGCCGGGCCTCGCCCACGCCCCGGCGACCCATCTGGAGAATGCCTGCGCCACCGGCTCGGCGGCGCTCTACGCGGCCCTCGACTTCGTCGACAGCGGCCGGGGCCGCGTCGCCCTGGTGATCGGCGCCGAGAAGATGACGGCGAAATCCGTCGCCGAGACCGGCGACATCCTGCTCGGCGCCTCCTACCGGAAGGAGGAGGCCGAGATCGAGGGCGGATTCGCCGGCGTGTTCGGGCGGATCGCGGCGGGCTACTTCCAGCGCTACGGCGACCGCAGCGAGGAACTGGCCCGGATCGCCGCCAAGAACCACCGCAACGGCGTGGGCAATCCCTACGCGCAGCTGCGCAAGGATCTCGGTTTCGATTTCTGCAACCGGGTCTCGGAGAAGAACCCCTACGTCTCGGCGCCCCTGCGGCGGACCGACTGCTCGCTGATCTCCGACGGGGCGGCGGCTCTGGTGGTGGCGGATGCCGAGACCGCCGAGGGGCTCGAGCGGGCGATCGGCTTCCGGGCCCGGGCGCATGTCAACGACATCCTGCCCCTGTCCCGGCGCGACCCGACCGCGTTCCAGGGGGCGCGGATGGCCTGGGAGAAGGCGCGGGCCCAGGCCGGAATCGCCAACGAGGATCTCTCCTTCGTGGAGACCCACGACTGCTTCACCATCGCCGAGCTGATCGAGTACGAGGCGATGGGCCTCGCCGCCCCGGGCGAGGGGTATCGCGTGGTGCGCGAGGGGTTGGCCGAGAAGGACGGCCGGCTGCCGATCAACCCGTCCGGCGGGCTGAAGGCCAAGGGCCACCCGGTGGGCGCCACCGGCGTGTCGATGCACGTGATGGCCTGCCTGCAGCTCATGGGCGAAGCCGGCGAGATGCAGGTGCCTTCGGCTGAACTCGCCGGGATCTTCAACATGGGCGGCGCGGCGGTGGCCAACTACGTGTCGATCCTGGAGCGGCGGCGCTGAGACAGGAAGGTCCATCCCCTGCGCGCCCGCATCCTGAGGTGCTGCGCAGCAGCCTCGAAGGAGGCCTCCAGGGATCTCAGCGACATCTGGAGCCCTCCTTCGAGGCCTCCACTGCGCTCCGGCACCTCAGGATGCGGGCGCGCAGGGGGGATCGGACCTCTGTCCCTGCCTGCGTAACGATCGTCGGGACGCAACCGCAACCCGTCGCGATAAGCCGAGCAGCCTGCCCTCAGCCCAGCCTGTCCAGCGCCTGCTTTAGATCGGCGATCAGGTCGGCCTCGTTCTCCAGCCCGATCGACAGCCGCACGGTCTCGGGCCCGACCTGCGCGGCGGCCTTCTCGTGCTCCGGCAGCTGCCGGTGCGTGGTCGAGGACGGGTGGATCGCCAGCGACTTGATCTCGCCGATGTTCACGAGATGCGAGATCAGCTCCAGCCCGGTGATGAAGGTCAGGGCCGCCGGCTCCCCGCCCTTCAGCGCGAAGGTGAAGATCGAGCCCGGACCGTTCGGCGTGTAGCGCCGGGCCAGGTCCTCTCCGGGCTGACCCGGCAGCCCGGGATAGCTGACCCAGGCCACGGCCGGATGGTCCCTGAGGAAGGCCGCCACCGCCCGGGCATTGGCGCAGTGCCGCTCCATGCGCAGCGGCAGGGTCTCGATGCCCATGAGCGTCAGGAACGCGTTCATCGGCGACAGGCCGGGGCCGAGGTCGCGCAGGCCGAAGAAGCGGCAGGCCGCCGCGAAGGGCGTCTCGGGGAAGGCCTTCGTCAGGACGAGCCCGTCATAGTCCGGCCAGGGCTCGGTGATCAGGTTGTAGCCGCCGGCTCTCGTCCAATCGAACGTGCCCGCGTCGCAGATCATGCCGCCGATGGTCTGGCCGGAGCCGCCCAGGAATTTCGAGGTCGAATGCACGACGATGTCGGCGCCGTGCTCGACCGGCCGGATCAGGGCCGGCGACGCAAGGGTGTTGTCCACCACCAGCGGTAGGCCGTGGCGGCGGGCCACCGCGGCGATGCCGTTGAGGTCCATCACCGAGGCGCAGGGATTCACGATCGATTCGCAGACGATCGCCCGGCAGTCCGGCGTGATCGCCGCCTCGAAATCCTCCGGGAGCATGCCGGAGGCGAAGCGGGGCTTCAGGTCGTAGCGCCCGTCGAGGCGCCGCATCAGACCGAGCGAGCCGCCGAAGAGGCGCGGCGAGGCGACATAGGCATCCCCGCTCTTCATCAAGGTCATCAGCACGAGCAGCATGGCCGCCTGCCCGGAGGAGACCGCCACCGCCGCCTTGGCACCTTCCAAGTCCGCCACCCGCCGTTCCAGGGCCGCGACGGTCGGATTCGACCCGCGTGAATAGGAGAACCCGGTCCGGCGGCCCGCGAAGATGTCGGCCGCCTGCTCGGTCGAGTCGAACACGAAGCCGTTGGTGAAGTAGATCGGTTGGACCCGCGCGCCCGTGGCGGGGTCCGGCGCCGCGCCGGCGTGGATGGCCCGGGTCGCGAAACGGTGCGGTCGGCTTGTATCCGTCATGGCTCTCGGTCGGGTGTTGGCCGCCTGGACCGTCGGAGAGCCCGAGCGGGACGGTGCGTCACGCCGCGCGCTGGACGAAGGCGCGCAGGGTTCGGACCAGGGTCGTCGGCTCGTAGGGCTTCGGGATGAACCGGGCGCCCTCCGGCATGTCGTTGGGCCCGGGCGTGCCCATGCCGGAGACCACCAGGACGGGGATGGACGGCCAGCGATGCGCCACGAGGCGTGCCAGGGCGAAACCGTCCATGGATCCCTGCGGCATGTCGACATCCGTCATCAGGACGCCGACATCGTCGCGGTTCTCCAGAACTTTGAGTGCCTTGTCGGCGTGGCTCGCCTCCACCACGGTGAAGCCGGCATCCGCCAGGGTGTCGGACGCCTCCATCAGCAGGAGGCCGTCATCCTCCACCAGAAGCACCACGGGTTGGTCGGACGGGCTTTCTGACATCAGACCTGCGGAGGTGAGTCTTACATTCCGAAGCCCGCGCCGTATTCCCCCGGGGCTCCCCGCGTCAAGGCGCGGGGCCTGGGCTGCGTCAGGCGGCCTCCTCGCGCTTGCCCAGCCGCTTGTCGAGATAGGTGTCCACCGTCTGGGTCAGTTCCTCGACCTTTCCGTCGAAGAAGTGGTTCGCCCCCTCGACCATCTGGTGCTCGATGATGACGCCCTTCTGGGTCTTCACCTTCTCGATCACCGGCATGACCTCGCGGGCGGGCGCCACCCGGTCCTCGGAGCCGTGGACGAACAGGCCCGAGGAGGGGCAGGGGGCCAGGAAGGTGAAGTCGTAGCGGTTCGCCATGGCGGCGATGGAGATGAACCCCTCGATCTCGGGGCGGCGCATCAGGAGCTGCATGCCGATCCACGAACCGAAGGACACGCCGGCGATCCAGCAGGACTTCGCCTCCGGGTTGACCGACTGCACCCAGTCCAGCGCGGCCGCGGCGTCCGACAGTTCACCCGAGCCGTGGTCGAACGAGCCCTGGCTGCGGCCGACCCCGCGGAAATTGAAACGCAGGGCGGCGAAGCCGCGATTGGCGAAGGTGTAGAAAAGGTTGTACACGATTTGATTGTTCATCGTGCCCCCGAACTGGGGATGCGGGTGCAGGATGATGGCGATCGGCGCGCCGCGCTTCTTGGGGGCTTGGTAACGGCCTTCCAGGCGGCCGGCCGGGCCGGTGAAGATCACTTCGGGCATCGCTCGTCTCTCGCTCTCACGATCGCCCGCCGCGCGATCGGCGCGCGGGTCAGGCAGCCTTGACTCGTCGCAGCCGCATCATAAAAGCACTCTTAGAACAGTTCTAGGCGATTAGAACTATTCTAAAGAAGCCGCTCGATGCCTTGCGCGGGCTGCCCGCACCGATCCTGTCGGTCGGCGGGACTTCATTTTCTCGGCGCGCCTTAGCACGGCGAGCCGGTGCGCGGGCAAGGAATTGTGACGCGCCGCCGCAGAGGACTGACGGGACACGGATGAGCCGGGGACGCGCCTATCTGGATTACAACGCCACCGCACCGGTCCGCCCGGCCGTCGCGGAGGCGGTCGCGCGCGCGCTGATGCTCCCCGGCAATCCGTCCTCGATCCACGCGGAGGGCCGCGACGCCCGCGCTGCCCTGGAGACCGCCCGCGGCGCGGTCGCCGCCCTCGTGGGCGCCCGGCCGGAGCAGGTCATCTTCACCAGCGGCGGCACCGAGGCGGCGAACGCGGCCCTGTCGGGTGCGCTCCGCCGCCGCGGCCTGCCGAGCCCCACGCGCCTGCTCTATTCCGCCACGGAGCATCCCTGCGTCGCGGCCGGCCACCGGTTCCCGGAGGCGGCCGCGGAGGAGTTGCTGGTCACGGCCGACGGCGTGATCGATCGCGTCGCGCTTGAGGCGCGTCTCGCGGCCCTGGCGGACGAGACCGTGCTCCTCTCGATCCATGCCGCCAACAACGAGACCGGCGCCGTGCAGCCGCTGGCCGACGTGGTCGCCCTGGCGCGGGCGCACGGGCGGACCTTGGTCCACAGCGACGCCGTGCAGGCAGCCGGGAAGATCGCCCTCGACATGGCGGCGCTCGGCCTCGACGCGCTCAGCCTGTCGGGCCACAAATTCGCGGCGCCGAAGGGCGTCGGCGCGCTGGTTCTGGCGGAGGGCGTCACCCTGGAGAGCGCCTTCCTGCGCGGCGGCGGCCAGGAGCGCCGCCAGCGCTGCGGCACCGAATGCCTGCCGGCCATCGTCGGGATGGGCGCGGCCGCCCGGATCGCACGCGAGTCGCTCGACGAGGAGGCGTCGCGCCTGGCTACGCTCCGGGACCGGATCGAGGCCGGCGTTCGGGCCCGCGCGCCCGACGCCGTCATCTTCGCCGCCGGGGCACCGCGCCTGCCCAACACCCTCAGCTTCTCGGTCCCGGGCCTCGACGCGCCCGCGGCCCTGATCGCCCTCGACCTCGCCGGCGTGGCGGTGTCGTCGGGCTCGGCCTGCTCCTCAGGGAAGGTCGCGCGCTCGGCGACGCTCGCCGCGATGGGCGTCGGTCCGGACCTCGCCGGGGGGGCGCTGCGCGTCAGCCTCGGCTGGAACACGGTGGACGAGGAGGTGTCATGCTTCCTCGACGCCTTCGAACGGGCCCTGGAGCCCCTATATATACGGCGAGGCCATGCGGCCTGAGGGCCGCGCCCCCGCTATCCGACAGACGCTTCCCGGTCCTTGACGCCGGAGATGCCTAGGAGACGCTGATGCCTGCTGTGCAGGAAACCATTGACCGGGTCCGCTCGATCGACCTCGACCAGTACAAGTACGGGTTCGAGACCACCATCGAGATGGAGAAGTCCGAGAAGGGCATCTCCGAGGACGTCGTCCGCTTCATCTCGGCCAAGAAGAACGAGCCCGCGTGGCTGCTGGAATGGCGCCTCGACGCCTACCGGCGCTGGCTGACCATGAAGGAGCCGGAGTGGGCGCGCGTCTCCTACGACAAGGTCGACTATAACGACATCTACTACTACGCCGCCCCGAAGCGGCAGGGCCCGGAATCCCTCGACGAGATCGATCCCGAGATCCTGAAGACCTACGAGAAGCTCGGCATCCCGCTGCGCGAGGTCGAGGTGCTGGAGGGCATCGCCCCCGAGCGCCGGGTCGCGGTCGACGCCGTGTTCGATTCGGTCTCGGTGGCCACCACCTTCAAGAAGGAGCTGGAGAAGGCCGGCGTGATCTTCATGCCGATCTCGGAGGCCGTGCGCGAGCACCCCGAGCTGGTGCGGAAATACCTCGGCTCGGTCGTGCCGGTGACCGACAACTTCTTCGCGACGCTGAACTCGGCCGTCTTCTCGGACGGGTCGTTCGTCTACATCCCGCCGGGCGTGCGCTGCCCGATGGAGCTGTCGACCTATTTCCGCATCAACGAGCGCGACACCGGCCAGTTCGAGCGCACGCTGATCATCGCCGACAAGGGCTCATACGTCTCGTATCTCGAGGGCTGCACCGCCCCGAAGCGCGACGACAACCAGCTCCACGCCGCCGTGGTCGAGCTCGTCGCCCTGGACGATGCCGAGATCAAGTACTCGACGGTCCAGAACTGGTACCCGGGGGACAACGAGGGCAAGGGCGGCATCTACAACTTCGTCACGAAGCGCGGCGATTGCCGCGGCGCCCGCTCGAAGATCTCCTGGACCCAGGTCGAGACCGGCTCGGCGATCACCTGGAAGTACCCGTCCTGCATCCTGCGCGGCGACGAATCCCGCGGCGAGTTCTACTCGATCGCGGTGTCGAACGGCATGCAGCAGGTCGATTCCGGCACCAAGATGATCCACCTCGGCAAGAACACGACGAGCCGGATCATCTCGAAGGGCATCTCGGCGGGCCGGTCGCAGAACACCTACCGGGGCCTCGTCTCGGCGCACCGGAAGGCCAAGGGCGCGCGCAACTTCACCAACTGCGACTCGCTCCTGATCGGCGACCAGTGCGGCGCGCACACCGTGCCGTACATCGAGTCGAAGAACGCCTCGGCGGTGTTCGAGCACGAGGCGACCACCTCGAAGATCTCCGAGGAGCAGATGTTCTACTGCCAGCAGCGCGGCCTCTCCGAGGAGGAGGCGACCGCGCTTATCGTCAACGGCTTCGTCCGGGACGTGTTGCAGCAGCTGCCCATGGAGTTCGCCGTCGAGGCCCAGAAGCTGATCTCGATCAGCCTGGAAGGCTCGGTGGGCTGAGGGCCCGAAACGGGTGTGTGCATCCTCCCTCCCCCTCGCGGGGCGGGCAGGGGCGGGAGTGATGCCGGGTAAAGCGCGGCGTCGCCTTCTGCTCCACCCCCAACTCCGCTCCTCCCCGCTAGGGGGAGGAGAGCGCGTCGCGCCTCATCACGCCCGGATGCGTGAGCGTCGCGGCCGCGGGGACGGGGGACAATCAGCGATTTCGAATAGGACTACCGAACAATGCTGGAAATCAAGAACCTCGTCGTGCAGATCGAGGACAACCGCATCCTCAACGGCCTGGATCTCACCGTGAAGGACGGCGAGGTCGCCGCCATCATGGGCCCGAACGGCTCGGGCAAGTCGACGCTCTCCTACGTCATCGCCGGCAAGGAGGATTACGAGGTCCTCGACGGCGAGATCCTGCTCGACGGCCACAACCTGCTGGAGATGGAGCCGGACGAGCGCGCCGCGGCCGGCGTGTTCCTGGCCTTCCAGTACCCGCTGGAGATCCCCGGCGTCGGCACCATGACCTTCCTCAAGGCCTGCCTGAACGCCCAGCGCAAGGCCCGCGGCGAGGGCGAGATCTCGACCCCGGACTTCATCCGCGCGGTGAACAGCGCCGCGGACCGGCTCGAGATCAACAAGGACATGCTCAAGCGCGCCCTCAATGTCGGCTTCTCCGGCGGCGAGAAGAAGCGCATGGAGATCCTCCAGATGGCGCTGCTGCAGCCGAAGTTCTGCGTGCTCGACGAGACCGATTCCGGCCTCGACATCGACGCGCTGCGCATCGTCTCCGAGGGCGTGAACGCGCTGCGCGACAAGGGCCGCTCGTTCCTCGTCATCACCCACTATCAGCGGCTCCTGAACCACATCGTGCCGGACGTCGTGCACGTCATGTCGAAGGGCCGGATCGTGAAGAGCGGCGGCAAGGAACTCGCCCTCGAGCTCGAGGCCAGCGGCTACGCCGAGTACCGCGCCAGCGAGGCGGCCTGAGCCATGGCCGACGTCACCAACCTCCGCTCCCCCGCTGAGGCCGGCCTGTCGAAGCTGTTCGAGTCGGCCCGCCAGAGCTTCGCCAGCGAGAAGGCGATCGCCCGTGAGGAGGCCTTCCGCTTCTTCGAGGCGACCGGGCTTCCGAGCCGCCGGGTCGAGGCGTTCAAGTACACCGACCTGCGCGCCGCCATCACGGAAGCGGCGCCCCCGGCCGAGGCGCCGAGCCTCGACGCCGCCAAGGCCGCGGTCGCCCAGGCGAAGGGCTTCGCCGGGATCGAGGCCGCGCGCCTGACCTTCGTCAACGGTCATCTCGTTCGCGAGCTGTCCGACCTCGACCGGATCCCCGCGGGCGTCACGGTCGTTCCGATGACCGAGGCCCTGTCCAAGGGCGACGCCGCCCTGACGCAGCTCGCGCCCGTGGTGCAGGCGCGGGAGAACCCGGTCTACCAGCTCAACACCGCCTTCCTGGCGGACGGCGCGGTGATCGCGGTCGCCGCCGGCGCGAAGCCGGAGCGGCCGATCCATCTCCGCTTCGTCGGGACCGGCGACAAGCCGTTCTCGACGGCGACCCGCGTGCTCGTTCAGATCGGCGCGGGCGCCGAGTTCAGCCTCCTGGAGAGCCATGAGGGTCCGAACGGCGTCACCTGCCAGCCGAACGACGCCCTCGACGTGGTGGTCGGGCCCAAGGCCGCCTTCCGGCACACCCGCCTGAACACGGAGGGCGACGCCGCCATCGCGCTCTCGACCCTGTCGCTGGAGGTCGAGGCCGAGGCTCAGGTCGAGAGCGTGAACCTCGTGACCGGCGCCGTCCTGTCGCGGCACCAGATCTTCGTCCACATCGCGGGCGAGGACACCAACGTCGTGGTCAACGGCGCCGCCATGCTCCGCAAGGGCCAGCTCGCCGACTCGACGCTGCTCGCCGATCACGCCGCCGTCGGGGGCGTCGGCCGCGAGCAGTTCAAGACGGTCATCGATGGCGACGCCACCGGCGTGTTCCAGGGCAAGATCATCGTCCGGCAGGTCGCCCAGAAGACCGACGGCAAGATGAAGTCCGACTGCCTTCTCCTCACCGACGAGGGGCAGATGATGAACAAGCCGGAGCTGGAGATCTTCGCCGACGACGTCGCCTGCGGCCACGGGGCCACCTGCGGCGCGCCGGACGAGGATCTGCTGTTCTACCTGATGGCCCGCGGCCTTCCGCGCGCGATCGCCGAGAGCCTGCTGGTCCAGGCCTTCGTGGGCGAGGCGGTGGAGGCGGTCACGCATGAAGGCGCCCGCGAGGCGCTGATCGGCGTGATCGAGGCCTGGCTGAAGGCGCGCGGCTGACCCTTGCGGCCGGTCCCGCCCTGGGACCGGCCGATCATCCCGACCTGACCCACATCCTGAGGTGCGGCGAAGCCGCCTCGAAGGAGGGCTCCAGGGATCGCAACGCCAGCTGGAGGGCTCCTTCGAGGCCTCCGCTTCGCTCCGGCACCTCAGGATGAGGTCTGCCCTCGGATGGGCGAAGTCTTCGGAAGGTCGCGACCATGAACGCACCCGTCCTCACCCCCGCCTACGACGTCGAGGCGATCCGCAAGGATTTCCCGATCCTGGCGCAGCAGGTCTACGGCAAGCCGCTGGTCTATCTCGACAACGCCGCCTCGGCGCAGAAGCCCCGTCAGGTGATCGACGCGATGGTGTCCTGCATGGAGACCGGCTACGCCAACGTCCATCGCGGCCTGCACTTCATGGCGAACGCCGCCACCGAGGGGTTCGAGGGCGCCCGGGAGACCACGCGCCAGTTCCTCAACGCCGCCTCCACGGACGAGATCATCTTCACCCGCAACGCCACAGAGGCCTACAACCTCGTGGCCTCGTCGATGGGCTGGGCCGGCCTGATCGGGGAGGGGGACGAGATCATCCTCTCGATCATGGAGCACCACTCCAACATCGTGCCCTGGCACTTCCTGCGCGAGCGGCGCGGCGCCGTGATCAAATGGGCGCCGGTGGACGACCAGGGCAACTTCCTCGTCGAGGAATACGAGAAGCTGTTCTCGCCCCGCACCAAGATGGTGGCGATCACCCACATGTCGAACGTGCTGGGCACCGTGACGCCCGCCGCCGAGATCGTGCGCATCGCCCACGCCCACGGCGTGCCGGTCCTGCTCGACGGCGCGCAGAGCGCGGTGCACCGGCCTGTCGATGTCCGGGCGCTCGACTGCGACTTCTTCGTCTTCACCGGCCACAAGGTCTACGGCCCGACCGGGATCGGCGTGCTCTACGGCAAGAAGGAGTGGCTGGAGCGCCTGCCGCCCTACCAAGGCGGCGGCGAGATGATCCGGACGGTGAGCGAGGACGCGATCACCTACAACGATCCGCCGCACCGGTTCGAGGCCGGCACCCCGGCGATCGTCGAGGCCGTCGGCCTCGGGGCGGCGCTCGAATACATGATGACCCTCGGGCGCGAGGCCATCGCGGCCCATGAGGCCAAGCTCACCGCCTACGCGCAGGAGCGGCTCGGGGCGATGAATGCCCTGCGCCTGATCGGCACCGCTCCGGGGAAGGGCGGCGTCATCGCCTTCGAGATGAAGGGGGCGCATGCCCACGACATCGCCACGGTGATCGACCGGCAGGGGGTGGCGGTGCGGGCCGGCACGCATTGCGCCATGCCGCTGCTCAACCGCTTCGGCGTCACCTCGACATGCCGCGCCTCCTTCGGCCTCTACAACACGACGGCCGAGATCGATGCCCTTGCCGAGGCGCTCGGCAGAGCAGAAATGCTGTTCACCTGATCATCTGGATGGAAGCTGGTCCCGTCCGCGCGGGCCCGGGGAGAGTGAAGCGATGACCACCGACGCCACCATCACCGGCGGCATGAACGCCCCCGCCGTCGCGGGTGCCTCCGCGATCCCGCCAGCGGAGCTGGACCGCCTGACGGACGACATCGTCGCGGCGCTGAAGACCGTCTACGATCCCGAGATCCCGGCCGATATCTACGAGCTCGGCCTGATCTACAAGGTCGATATCGGCGACGACCGCAGGGTCGCGATCGACATGACGCTCACGGCTCCCGGCTGCCCCGTGGCCGGCGAGATGCCCGGTTGGGTGGAGAACGCGGTGAGCGCCGTGCAGGGCGTCCAGTCCTGTTCGGTGACGATGGTGTTCGATCCGCCGTGGGACCAGAGCCGCATGTCCGACGAGGCCCGCGTCGCCCTCGACATGTGGTAGTGCGGCGTCGGGCGCGCCGGCGCGCATCCGACCTCACGGCCGATGGGGCGGCGAAGGGTTGGCCGCCGATCGCCGTGAGATCCACGAGATCCGTCGCCGCGGGGTGGGCCCGCGTCGTGCGCGGACAAGCCCCGCAACCTGTGGCGATCTACGTAGCCGTTAAGGTTGCGCTAACCACGACCGGCGAGACCAAGCCAGGCCGCTGTCCGAGCGGCCTCTTCCTCGACACGGTTGGTGGGATCGGATGGCTTCGGGCTACGTGGTCGCGGTGATTCTGGAGGCGGCCGGGCTGATCGGCCTCGTGATCGCGCTCCTCAGGATCCAGACGGAACGACGGGCCAGAGCCGCCGAACTGCGGGGCGTCCTTCGGTCCGGCCAGACCTCAGGTCCGGCTTCCGATGCCACCGGATCGCGGCGTCCGGTGCGGTTCGGGGCGCGCGTGGTCGTGCTCCCGGTCGCGCCCGGCGCTGCGACGCCGCGCCACGAATCGGCGGCGCGCGCGGCCCTGGGACGCGCCATCCTGCGCAGCGGCCAAGGGTTGCGGCCTGATTTCGCCGCCCCGGTCAGCGCAGGATGAGGTCGAGACCGCTCCCGCAGAGCACGACGGCGCTGAGGGTGAGCATGAATTTAAGGTCTTCGAGACGGGCGCTCATCGTCGATCCTCTTTTTCTCGGCGGCTTCGTCGCTGCTCGGACGCCGCATTACCATCGCATTAACGGAATTTCTGCGAGTCCTTTCAGCTTCCGTTAGGGATTTACCGACGCTTTCCATTCGGTAAGGTTAGTCATCCGTTAAGACCGCCCCGGAGCTGCCGGATCGCTCCTGGACCGGTGCGCGCGGCTCGGCGGTGCGGCAGAGCACCCTCGCGTGCTGTCGGGAGAGCGCGAACTCATGCTCCGAGAACGAACCGGCGCCGTCGGGCGGACGATCGACTGGCTGTTCCGCGACCGCAGAACCGGCGCCATCACCATCGCGCAATGGCCGAACCTGCCGCTGTGGCTGTTCGGCGGCCTCGCGACGGCCGCGTGGTTGGCGCGCGGGACCGCGACGCTCGCGTCGTGGCTGTCGGTCGGAGCGGACCTCGCCTTGGCTTGGTGGGCGCTCGACGAGCTGCTGCGCGGCGTCAATCCCTGGCGCCGCTTCCTGGGAGCCGCGACTCTCGTCGGGCTCGTCGGGCTGATCACGCTTCGGCGAGCAGCATAGACGGGTAACGGCCCGGCTGCGCCACCGACAATTGCATTTTGTCACAGGTCAGCCGCATCTTCAGGCAGTCGAGTGTCGTCTCGACCCTGTTTCCAGCCAGGGTGAATGCGCCGCTAGTCGCATAATCACCCGTTCGATTCTGCCGCTCCCGAAACGGTAGAAATATAACGGTAGGTTGCACCAGCCGAGAATTTGTGAATGGTCGCGCTGAGCGCCGCCGCGCGCGGTGTCGTCCTGCAACATGGTGCGCGCTTCCGCGCTCGGCTGAGGATCGGTGTTGAAGGCATCATGACGGACGCGGGAGGATTCGATCCCAAGGACGCCGCCTCGCGTGCGGACGAGCGGGAGCGGCTGCTCGGTCAGATCGCCGGGGCGCTGAACATCCCCATCGAGACCTTCCGCGGCAGGGGTCCGTCGGTCGCGCTGCGCCGTGGGCCGAACGCGTTGGAATGCGCGGCTCTGCTGGCGGCCTTCGCGCGGATCGAGGACCCGGATCGCCGCAAGGCGTGCCTCGCCATGGTGGAACGCTACAGCGACGCGTGAGGCCCGCGGTATCGGCGGTGCGCTCGCGCACACGCGACCGGTGAGAGCGGCCGGCGCGGCGTGCTATAGGGCCGGCCGTCACCGAGGCAGGCCTTCTCCGGCGGCGCACCGGACCTCCGGGCCGGGGCGGTCGTCGCCCTGCTCGCCCCCGCTTCGTTCAGGGCCTGATGCCGATCATTTCCATCTCGAAGCTGTCGAAGACCTACAAGTCCGGCTTCACGGCCCTGCGCGACATCGACCTCGCCATCGAGCGGGGGGAGATCTTCGCGCTGCTCGGCCCGAACGGGGCCGGCAAATCGACCCTCATCAACATCGTCTGCGGCATCGTCACGCCGAGTTCCGGAACCGTGCGGGTCGACGGCCACGACATCGCCGCCGATTACCGCGCCGCCCGCCGGGCCATCGGCCTCGTGCCGCAGGAACTGACCACCGACGCCTTCGAGACGGTGTTGAACACCGTGAGCTTCTCCCGCGGCCTGTTCGGGCTGCGTCCGGATCCCGGCCATATCGAGCGGATCCTGCGGGCGCTGTCCCTGTGGGACAAGCGCGACAGCCGCCTCATGACGCTCTCGGGCGGCATGAAGCGCCGGGTGCTGATCGCCAAGGCGCTCTCCCACGAGCCCCGGGTCCTGTTCCTGGATGAGCCGACCGCGGGCGTCGACGTCGAATTGCGCCAGGACATGTGGCGCCTCGTGCGCGACCTGCGCCAGCAGGGCGTCACCGTCATCCTCACCACCCACTACATCGAGGAGGCCGAGGAGATGGCCGACCGCATCGGCGTGATCCGCCGGGGCGAGATCATCCTGGTGGAGGAGAAGGCCGCCCTGATGCGCAAGCTCGGGCGCAAGCAGCTGACCCTGCACCTCCAGCAGCCGATCACCGCGGTGCCCGCGGAACTCGCCGATTACGAGCTGGCCCTGGCCGGGGACGGGAGCGAGCTCGTCTACACCTACGACACGCGGGCCGAGCGCACCGGCATCACCGGCCTGCTCACCGGGCTGGCGGCGGCGGGCCTCCGCTTCAACGACCTCCACACCGAGCAGAGTTCGCTGGAGGACATCTTCGTCGGCCTCGTGCGCGAGGAAGGAGCACGGGCATGAACGCGGCCCTCACCATGAACTGGCCGGCGGTCCGGGCGATCTACCGGTTCGAGATGGGCCGTTTCTGGCGCACCGCCGGGCAGAGCATCCTGGCGCCGGTGATCTCCACGACCCTGTACTTCGTGGTGTTCGGGGCGGCGATCGGATCCCGGGTCTCGGCGGTGGACGGCGTGCCCTACGGGCTGTTCATCGTGCCCGGCCTGATCATGCTGTCGCTGCTGACGCAGAGCATCTCGAACGCCTCGTTCGGCATCTACTTCCCGCGCTTCGCCGGGACGATCTACGAGATCCTGTCGGCGCCGATCTCGCCGCTGGAGGTCGTGCTCGGCTTCGTCGGCGCGGCGGCCTCGAAGTCGATCCTGATCGGCCTGATCATCCTGGCGACGTCGGCGCTGTTCGTGCCGCTGCGGATCGATCACCCGCTCTGGATGATCGGCTTCCTGCTGCTCACCGCGGTGACGTTCAGCCTGTTCGGCTTCGTGATCGGCCTCTGGGCCGACGGGTTCGAGAAGCTGCAGCTCGTGCCGCTCCTCGTGGTGACGCCGCTGACCTTCCTCGGCGGCAGCTTCTACGCCATCGGCATGCTGCCGCCGTTCTGGCACGCGGTGAGCCTGCTCAACCCGGTCGTGTACCTGATCAGCGGCTTCCGCTGGGCGTTCTTCGGCAGCGCCGACGTGAGCATCGCGATCAGCCTGGGCATGACCGCGCTGTTCCTCTGCATCTGCCTCGGCCTCGTCACCTACATCTTCCGGACGGGCTACCGGCTGAAGAGCTGAGGGCTCAGGGCTGGGCGGCCAGGAAGGCCAGCACCCCGTCCCGGTGCGGCTTGGCGCCGACGGCGGTCGAATGGTCCTTGCCCTCGATCTCCAGCGCCCGCGCGTCCGGGATCAGGGCGGCCAGAGCCGGTCCGGACCCCGCCACCGTGTCGAGGGTCCCGACCGAGACCAGCACCGGCACCTCGATCTGCCCGAGCTCCGCCCGGCTCAGGGTCTGGCGCGAGCCGCGCATGCAGGCGGCGAGCGCCCGCAGGTCGCTCCGGGTCTGCTCGGCGAAGGTGCGGAAGGCCGCAGCGGTCGGGTTCGGGGCGGGGGTCCCGGCGGGCGCCTCCAGGGCCTCGGCGATGCCGGAGGGCAGACCCCGGCCCTCGACGAGGTGCATCCCGAGGCCGCCGATCAGCGCCGAACGGACCCGGTCCGCATGGTCCAGGGCGATATGGGCGGTGATCCGGCCGCCCATGGAATAGCCCATGATGTGGGCGCGCTCGATGCCGAGATGGTCGAGGAGCCGTACCGCGTCGCCCGCCATCGCCTCGGAACTGTAGGCGGCCGGGTCGTAGAGCTTCTCGCTCTCGCCATGGCCGCGATTGTCCAGGGCGATCGCCCGGTAGCCGGCCTGGGTGAGCGTCTTCACCCACTGGGTATTGACCCAGTTGACCGCGTGGTTGGACGCGAAGCCGTGAATGAGCAGGATCGGCTTGCCGCCCCCCTCCGCCGGCGGGACGTCGATATAGGCGATCCGCACACCGTCGGAATTGAAGGAATCCATGCCGCGCAACCCGTGCTCTGTCAGCTCGGCTTCCGCTTAGACCACGCGGGCTTGCCGGGGCAACGCGCATCGATCCGCTTGCGGGGCAGGGCGCCGGCTGGCAAACCGCTCCGGTCATGACGGACACGCAGCCCTACGGCACCTACGAACCGGCCGGCCTCGTGGCGGCGATCACCCGCCGCACGAACCGGATCCCGGCGGAATCCTGGTATGGGCGGCGCCTCGCCCTGCTCCTGCGCCGGATCGCGATCTCGCGGCTCGGGGGCAAGCCCCTCGACGTGACCCGCTACGGCGCCCGGATGCGGCTGCATCCCTACAACAACAACTGCGAGAAGAAGGTGCTCTTCACCCCGCAGTTCTTCGATCCGGAGGAGCGCGCGCTTCTGCAGGCGCGGCTCCCGACGGACTGCGTCTTCCTCGACATCGGCGCGAATATCGGCGCGTATGCCCTGTGCGTGGCGGCCTTTTCCGGCCCCGCGGCGCGGATCATCGCCGTCGAGCCGCAGCCCGACGTGTTCGACCGGCTGACCTACAACATCGCCCAGAACCCGTTTCACACGGTAAAGGCGGTCGCCTGCGCGGTGGCCGACAAGGCGGGCGAGCTGACCCTGTTCATCGATCCCCGCAACCGCGGCGAATCGAGCCTGCGGATCGTCGGCACCAACGAGGGCGCGCGGATCACCGTGCCGGCGGTGACGCTCCTCGATCTCCTGCGCAGCGAGGGCCTGACCCGCGTCGACGCCGTCAAGCTCGACGTGGAGGGCGCCGAGGACCTGATCCTCGAGCCGTTCCTGCGCGAGGCGCCGGAATCCCTGCTGCCGCGGATCCTGCTGATCGAGAACGGGACCGGCCAGTGGCAGCTCGACCTGCCCAAGCACCTGGAGAGCTACGGCTATCGCGAGATCGCGCGCTCCCGGCTGAACCTGATGTTCGAGCGGCCCGAGGTCAGGGCGGCGTGATCACCGGGATCTCGTCCGCGATTGTGACGCCCGCGGGTCCGACCGCGCAGCGATAGGCGCGCACCGCCACGCCGGCGGCGCGGGCCTCCCGGAAGGCGCGGTCGAAGGCCGGGTCGATATCCCGGGCCACGTCGAACGCCTCCGCCTGCATCTGCACGACGATGATCACCAGCGCCCGTCCGCCCTCGGCCACGACCCGGCCGAGGTCGCGCATGTGCCGGGCGCTGCGGGCGGCCTTGCAATCCGGGAACTCCGCCAAGCCCGGCCGCCGCATCATGTGGCAGTTCTTCACCTCGACATGACAGGGGCCGGACGCGGCGCCGTGCGCCAGGAAATCGACCCGGCTCGCCTGCGCGTAGCGGACCTCCGGCTTGAGCGCGTCGTGGCCGGCGAGCGCCGCGATGGCGCCGGCCCGGAAGGCCTCGGCGACCAGCGCGTTCGGGCGCAGGGTGTTGATGCCCACCCATTGCGGGCCGCCGGGCAGGTCGGCCTCGACCAATTCCCAGGTCCACGGCAGCTTGCGCGCCGGGTTGGCCGAACGGGAGAGCAGCACGCGCGCGCCGGGCGTGTTCAGGCCGAGCATCGCGCCGGGGTTGGGACAGTGCGCGGTGACGCGGCCATCCTCGGTGTCGATATCGGCCAGGAAGCGCTTGTAGCGCTGCACGAGCCGTCCCGGCGCGAGCGGCGCGGTGAACTGCATCGGATCCTCGGGGTTCACGTAGTCGCGGGCTACGGCTGCGCTATCTGCCTGCGAGGCCCGCCCCATACCAGAGACCCATGGACCAGCCTTCCGAATCCGTCACCGCCGCCATCCTCGTCATCGGCGATGAGATCCTCTCGGGTCGCACCAAGGACAAGAATATCGGCACCATCGCGGACTTCCTCACCGCCGCCGGGATCGACCTGCGCGAGGTGCGGGTCGTGCCCGACGAGGCCGCCATGATCATCGAGGCGGTGAACGCCCTGCGGGCGCGCTACACCTACCTGTTCACCACCGGCGGGATCGGCCCGACCCACGACGACATCACCGCCGATTGCGTGGCGCAGGCCTTCGGGGTCGGCATCGACGTCGACGAGCGCGCCCGCGCCATGCTGCTGGAACGGCACAAGCCCGAGGACCTCAACGCGGCGCGCCTGCGCATGGCGCGGATCCCGTTCGGTGCCGACCTGATCGCCAACCCGGTCTCGAAGGCTCCGGGGTTCCGCATCGGCAACGTCCACGTCATGGCCGGCGTGCCGAGCATCATGCAGGCCATGCTGGACGCGATCGCCCCGACCCTGAAGGGGGGCGCCGCGATGCTCTCCGAGACGATCGAGGCGACGGGACTCCCCGAGGGCAGCTACGCCAGCGGGCTCGGCGAGATCGCCAAGGCGCGGCCGGCGGTCTCGATCGGCTCCTACCCGGCGATGACGCCGGACGGGTTCCGCAACCGCATCGTCGTGCGCAGCCGGGACGCGCAGGCCCTCGCGGAGGCGCGGAAAGCGGTCGAGGCGCTGCTGGCGCGGCTCTCGGCCTGACTGTCGGACATCCGATCGGATCGGGTTGCGTAGCGGAGCTGAGCGGATGGTTCGGGACAAGGACAAGCGGGCCGACCCGGAGGCCCGGCGCGACGAGTTGCTGAAGGAGGTCTCCGAGATCGGCCGGCCGGACGCCTACGTGCTGCACGAGGTGATCCGGCTGGAAGGCGACGAGGAGTTGCGGCGCCATGGCGGCGCGCTGTTCCTCTCGGCCTTCGCGGCCGGCCTGAGCATCGCCCTGTCGCTGATCGTCCCGGGTGTCCTGAGGAGCCATCTGCCGGAGGCGGACTGGGCCAAGGTCGTGGGCTCGATGGGCTACGCGGTCGGCTTCCTGGTCGTCGTCCTCGGACGGCAGCAGCTCTTCACCGAGAACACCATCACGCCGGTCCTGCCGCTGCTGCACGACCGGTCGGCGAAGACCGCGTTCCGGGTTGTGCGGCTCTGGCTCATCGTCCTGTGCGGCAACATCCTGGGGACGCTGGCGATCGCCGCGGTGATGGCCCATTCCGGAGCCTTCGAGCCGCCGGTGCTCAAGGCCTTCGCGGAGATCAGCCACGACGCCATCGCGCACAGCTTCTGGCCGACATTCGTGAAGGCGGTCTTCGCCGGCTGGATGATCGCCCTGATGGTCTGGTTCCTGCCGGCGACCGCCAGCGCGGCCCCCTTCGTGATCCTGCTGATGACCTGGCTGGTCTCGCTCTGCAGCCTCGCCCACATCGTGGCCGGCTCGGTGGAGGCCTTCTACCTCGTGGTCACGGGCGCCGCGACGATGAACGACTACGCGCTGCGGTTCTTCCTGCCGACCCTGCTCGGCAACACCTTCGGGGGCGCCGCCCTGGTGGCGGTGCTGAATTACGGGCAGGTGGCGCCGGAGGTCGAGGAGACCAAGGCGGTCGAGGGCGAGCGGCCCGACTGAGGCGAACCCGTCAGTCCAGCCGCACGGGCGGGCTGATCAGATGGTCGAGGTCATCCAGGATCCACGTCACGGTGCCGCGCAGGGGGCCGTACAGGCCGATCTGGTGCTGCCGGTACAGAAGGTCGTGGGTCAGCCGCGCCGAGAGGCCGTTGAGCCGACCGCCTCCGAACGTGTAGCGGCCCAGGGTGCCCCAGCCGTTGAAGTCGGCGAGCGAGACGATGGCGCCCTTCTCGACATAGCGGAAGGGCGGCAGCGCGGCCTCGACCGTCTCGCCGCGCGCCAGGGCCCGCCCGAGATGATGGGCGAGGTGCTGGGCCTGCTGCCGGGCGGCCTGGGCCGTGGCGGGCACGGGCCCGCCGGTCCCGGGATCGGCCTGGCTGGCGCAATCGCCGAGCGCGATGATGGCGGGATCCCGGGTGGTGCGCAGGTCGGGGCCGACCACGAGCTGACCGGTCCGGGAGCGCTCCAGGCCGTCGAGACCGGCGAGCACGTCCGGCGCCTTCACGCCGGCGGCCCAGACCTTCAGGCCGGCCGCGATGCGGCTTCCATCCTCCAGGGTGAAGCCGGCGGCGTCAGCCCCGATCACCATCGCGCCGGTCCGGACCTCGACGGCGAGATCCGACAGGGTGCGGGCGGCGGCGCGGGAAACCCGCTCCGGGAAAGCCGGCAGGAGCCGCGGCCCGCTCTCGATCAGGGTCAGGCGCAGGCGCTGCGGCAGGTCCGGCGAGCCGTAGGCCGAGAGCAGGTTGATCGCGTGCTTCAGCTCGGCGGCAAGTTCGACGCCGGTTGCGCCGCCGCCCACGATGGCGATTTCCAGCATGCCGCCGCGGTCGAGACGCGCCAGGAGATGGCGGCGCAACTCCCGATGGAAATGCTCGGCCTCGTTCAGGTCGTCGATGAACAGGCAATGCGCGGCCACGCCCGGCGTGCCGAAATCGTTGGCCCGGCTGCCGATGGCGAGCACGAGCAGATCGTAGGACAGATCAACCTCCGGTCGCCCCGCTGCCGCCTCGACGGCGAGCCGCACGCGCTTGGCCTGGCGGTCGATCCCGACCAGGGCACCGGGCTGGAACCGGAACCCGTTGCGGCGTGCCTGCGCGAAGAAATCGACCTTCTGCCGGTCGGCCCGGGCGGTGCCGGCCGCGAAGGTGTGCAGCATCGGCTTCCAGACATGCGACAGGCTCCGGTCGGCCAGCGTCACGTCGGCCCGTCCGCCGCGGCCGAGGCTGGTGCCGACCTCGATGCCGGCGACGCCGCCTCCGACGATCACGATCCGCGCCCTGTGCGCCATGCCGTCTCCGCGTCCCCGTTCTCGGGAACCCCGGCAGGGTCGCCGATGTTCGCGGCGGGTGATCCCGTTCCTCGTCGCGCGCCGCGACGGCGCCCCCCGAAACGAAAAAAGCCGCCCGCAGGCGGCTTCTCGATAACTCGGCTGCGGACGGATCAGGACCGCATGCGGGTCCGGACCTCGCCGAGGCTCGCGCGGATCAGGCCCTGCGCGGCCTCGCCCTGCATCCGCTCGCGCAGGATCGTCTCCGACACCTTCACGGCGGCCTCCGCGGCGGCGGCGCGCACCTGGGCCTCGGCCTGCGCCTCGGCCTGGGCGATCTTGGTCTCGGCGGCCTTGGTGCGGCGGGCCAGGAAGTCGTCGAGCTTGCGGTGGCCTTCCTCGGCGGCGCGCTTGGCCTCCTCGCGGGCACTCGCGACGATCGACTCGGCCTCCTTCTCGGCCTCGGCGCGGCGGCGCTTGTAGTCGGCGAGCACGGCGGCGGCCTCCTCGCGCAGGCGCTTGGCCTCGTCGAGTTCGTGGCGGACGCGGTTGGCGCGGCCGTCCAGGCCCTTGGTCATCGCCGAGAAGCCGCCGACCTTCCAGGCGATGCCCATGAAGATGACGAACGCGACGGCGACCCAGAATTCGGCTTCGAGCAGCATCGTGGGTTCCCGTCTAGTGTGCGGTGGCGTCGAGGGCGCGGTCGAGGCTGGCCCGGTCGGGGGCCTGGCCCGTCAGGCGCTCGACGATCGCCGAGGCGGCCTCGCCCGCGATCGAGCGGACATTGCCCATGGCGGCTTCGGTCCGCGTGCGGATGGTCGCCTCGGAGGCGGCGAGCTTGGCGTTCAGATCCGCCTCCAGCGCCTTGCGCTTGGTCTCGGCCTCGGCGGCCAACTCGTTCCGGGTGGTCTGGGCGATGTCGCGGGCCTTGCCCTGCGCGTCCCGGAGGGCGGTCTCGAAGGCCACGCCGGCGGCATCCGCCTCGGCCTTCATCGCCTGCGCCTGATCCAGGTCGGCACGCAGGCGCTCGGCGCGGGCGTGCAGGATCGACTGGATCCGCGGCAGCGCGACCTTGTCCATCAGGTAGTAGAGGAGCCCGAAGGCCAGGGCGAGCCAGATCAGCTGCGCCAGGAAGCCGGAGCTCTCGAAGGGCGGGAAGGCGCCGGTATGCGCTTCCGTGTGCTCGGTATGGCCCGGCACGATCTGCGTGTCGGCGCCCGGAGGCGGCGTGGTAAGGGAATTGGGCTGCGCCATGAGACCGCTACACTGACACCGTTCGCGGAGGTCACCGCCGGGCGGTGACGGAAGAAGGCGGACGCCCCGTCAGGAAGCGCCCACCCGTTGGTCGGGCGGCTGCCCGGTGGAGACCGCGGGGTCCGCGGTCTCCGACGCGCCGATCAGACGGCGAAGAGCAGCAGCAGCGCGATCAGCAGCGAGAAGATGCCGAGCGCCTCGGTAAGGGCGAAGCCCAGGAGCAGCGTGGCGCGCTGGCCGTCGGCCGCGGAGGGGTTGCGAAGGGCGCCGGCGAGGAACTGACCGAACAGGTTGCCGAGGCCGATGCCCGCACCCGCCATGCCGAGGCAGGCGAGGCCGGCGCCGATGTACTTCGCAGCGACGGGATCCATGGTAACTCCTGAGGTCTCTTCAGATCGAAACGTGCGGTGACGTTTGCGGCGGGTGGAGCCGGCCGGTTAGTGGCCGGGGTGAAGGGCGTCGTTGAGGTAGATCGCCGTCAGCGTCGCGAAGACGTAGGCCTGAAGCGCCGCAACGAGGAACTCGAGAGCGGTCAGCGCGATCGTCAGGAACAGCGGGAGCGGCGATAGCACGCTCCAGGCGCCCGCGAGAAGAAGCTGGACCACGAAGAACGCGAAGATCTTCATCGCGATGTGGCCGGCCAGCATGTTGGCGAACAGACGGACCGACAGGCTGATCGGGCGGGAGATGAACGAGATGACCTCGATCGGCACCAGGATCGCGAGCAGAGGCTTCGGCACGCCCGACGGCACGAACAGGCCGAAGAAGTGCGAGCCGTGCTTCATCACGCCGAAGATCACCACGGTGGAGATCACCAGCGCTGCCAGCCCGAAGGTGACGATCAGGTGGCTGGTCACCGCGAAGGCGTAGGGGATCATCCCGAACAGGTTCAGGATCAGCACGAACATGAACAGCGAGAACACGAGCGGCATGAACCGCTTGCCGCCCTCACCGGTCGCCTGGTGCAGCGTGTCGGCGATGAATTCGTAGAAGATCTCGGCCAGCGACTGCATGCGGCCCGGCACCACCGAGCGCGACGCGGTCGCCACGATGGTGATCAGCGCGATCACCCCGACCGCGGCAAACATGTAGAGGGCGGACTGCGTGAACGCGAGTTCCTGATGGCCGATATGGCCGAGCGAGACGAGCGGCTTCAGCTCGAACTGCTCGATCGGGTCGATCGTGACCGCCATTCCCGCTTCCGCCCTTCTTGCCCGGCGCACCGACCGCGTCGGCCGCCTCGAATTTCCACTGACCGGCGCGCCTTATGGCTCCTGCCGGTCGCGTCGTCCGGGACGCGCGCCGGCGAAACCCGACACCCGCATCACGTTGTAGACCCCCGCCACGAACCCCAGCATCAGGAGGACGATCAATCCCCAGGGCTTCGTCCCGAAGACATGATCGACGATCCAGCCGAGTACGCCCCCCGCGATTACGCCCGCGACGAACTCCGTGGAGAGCGTCATCGCTTGGCCCAGCGGGGAGGGCCCACCGTTTCGAGGGCGCGTGGAAGGATCGGCAGCAGCCTGCGGCCGCTTCCGTTCGATCTGCGTCTCGAGACGTCTGAGCCTCGCGGAGAGTTCGCTGTCCGTCGGCGTCCCCTCGATCCCTTTCCCGTCCCTCGCGTCGTCGCCGTTCACGGCTCAAAACTCACAGGGCGGGAGGATCTGGAACCGGCTGGACGCCCCCAGCAAGCGGGGCGCACCATAGTTTCGCCTATCTTGAGTGTCAAGGCGAAGCCCATACATGATAAGTCCTTGATATTGGACTGGTATTCCAGGTTGGGCCGGGCCGCCTGAGCGGCGCTTCGCACAGGGCTCCGGCCCGGCGATCAGGCGCCCAGGATCGGCTTGATCACCTTCTCCATCCCCTCGACCGTCATCTCGCCGGTGTAGCGCTCGCCGTTGATGAAGAAGGTCGGGGTGGAATCGACCTTGAAGACGTCGAGCCCACGCTGCTTCACGGCGTTGACCGCGCTGTAGACCTTCTGGTCCTTCAGGCAGGCCTCGAAGGTCTGCTTGCTGTAGCCGGCTTGGCGCAGCATCTGCTCCAGGGCGTCGACCGGCTTCGGCGTGAACGCCCAGGCCGGCTGCTGGTCGAACAGCAGGTCGGTGATCGGGTAATACTTGGAATCGCCCTGGCAGCGCGCCAGCATGAAGGCCGCGGTGGCGAGGGGATCGAGGGGGAACTCGCGCAGGGTGAAGCGCACCTTCCCGGTATCGATGTAGCGCTCCTTCAGGGTCGGCCAGGTGTTCCGGTGGAAGGCCGCGCAGTGCGAGCAGGTCATCGAGGCGTACTCGATGATCGTGCACTTGGCATCGGCCGGGCCGAGCCAGACGTCGCCGAGGGGACCCGGCTGCATCAGCGCCGCCACCTCGGCATTCTGCGCCTGCGCGGCGCGGCTGAGGTAGGGCAGGGCGAGGCCGGCGCCGAGCGCGAGGCCGGAAATCTTGAGAGCGTCGCGTCGCGTCGTCATCGGGCAGGCTCCGCCGAATTGGGTCGGTCTTGGCGTCCGAATGCGGGTACTCAAGCGCGGCTCTCCTGGCAAGGTGACCGAATCGCCTTCGCCCGGGGACGGTTCAGCGCTCGGGACGCGTCGCGACGGCCGCGGTGCCGAGGCGGTCGAGGGCCGCGCGCAGCCCGTCATCCTCGATCGCCGCCACGGCGCGCTGCACGTCGACGACCCGCGCCGGATCGATGCGGGAGCGGGGTGCCGGCCGGCCGCCCCGGCCGACCCGGTCCTGCTGCAGCACGATCCGGGAGACGCAGGCCCAGCCGTAATGCGCGTTGATCCGCTGGATCACCACCGGTGCGAGGTGCTGCAGCTCGATGGCGAACACGCCCTCGACGCGCACCACCAGCGTACCGGATTCCGGCGCCTCGGACCCCTTGCGGCGGCGCTTCGGCCATTCGAGCTTGGAGGGGCGGCAGTAGCGGGCCAGCCGCTCGCCCACGATCTCCGGCCAGGCGGCCAGGATGTCGGTCGAGGCGAATCCCTGCGCCGCGAAGGCCGGTCCGATGCAGCCCTCGATCAGTTCGGCCAGCGGTTTGACGCGCGCCATGGTGGTTTCGGCCTCACCCCTGTGGATCCCGCGACGGTAGCGCAGGATGGTTGACGAAGGGAGCACGCGGTCGTGCCGTCGCCGCCCTATAATCGCCGCCGCCCTGCGGCTATGCAGCCCGGACTCATGCCGACTCGCACCGCCACGGATCTCAAGCCCGGTCCCGGACCGCGCGCCGACGACCTGCTCGCCTGGTACGACCGGCATCGGCGGGTGCTGCCGTGGCGGGCGCTGGCCGGCGCAGTGCCCGATCCCTACCGGGTCTGGCTCTCGGAGGTCATGCTGCAGCAGACCACGATCGCGGCGGTCCGGCCGTATTTCGAGCGCTTCCTGACGCGCTTCCCCGACGTCTTCGCCCTCGCCGACGCCCCCGAGGAGGCGGTGATGTCGGCCTGGGCCGGGCTCGGCTACTATTCCCGCGCGCGCAACCTCCACGCCTGCGCCAAGGCGGTCGCGGCTTCGGGCGGGCGCTTCCCCGACACGGCCGAGGGCCTGCGCAAGCTTCCGGGGATCGGCGCCTACACGGCCGGGGCGATCGCGGCGATCGCCTTCGACCGGCCCGAGGCCGCCGTCGACGGCAATGTCGAGCGCGTGCTGAGCCGGGCCTACGCGGTCGAGGCGCCGCTGCCGGGCAGCCGACCGGAGATCCGCCGGCTCACGCAGGCGCTCGTTCCGCAGGACAGGCCCGGCGATTTCGCCCAGGCGCTCATGGATCTCGGCGCGACGATCTGCACGCCCAAGCGCCCCGCCTGCGCGCTCTGCCCGTGGATGGCCCCCTGCCGCGCCCGGGCGCTCGGCACGCAGGAGACCTTCCCGCGCAAGATCAAGGTGGCCAAGGGGGCGCTGCGCCGCGGCGCGGCCTTCGTGGCGATCCGCAGCGGCGACGAGGCGGTTCTGCTGCGGACGCGGGCCGCCGAGGGGCTGCTCGGCAACATGGCCGAGCCGCCGGGCAGCGCCTGGGAACCGGATTACGACGCCGCCGCCGCCCTGCTGGATGCGCCCCTCGATGCCCGCTGGAAGCGGCTGCCGGGGCTCGTCCGCCACGGCTTCACGCATTTCCCGCTGGAGCTGACGGTGTTCGTGGCCCGGGTCGCCCTGTCGACGCCGGCGCCCGCCGGCATGCGCTTCACGCCCCGCGCCGCCCTCGACGACGAGCCGCTGCCCGGCCTGATGCGGAAGGTCCTGGCCCACGCCCTCGATCCGAAGCCGGAGCCCGAGGCGAAGCCGCGCGGGCGGCCGCGGAAGGATCCCCCGCCCATGCCGCTGCTGGCGGCCATGGAGGCACCGGTGTCGATGCCGGATCCCGAGCCGCGCTCGAGCGTGCGGGCGGTGCCGAAGCCGCGGCCGAAGCCGGCCCCGGCGCCGCCGCCGGAGGCGGATGATCTGCTCGACGGGGAGATCGAGGAACCGGCCGCTGCGGCGCGTCCGCGACCGCCGGCACGGCGGACCGGAGCCACGAGGAAGCGCTAGAAGCCTGCCGCGCAACCCCGGGACGACGGTCCCGGGCCGGGATCTCAGCCGTTCGCCATCGCCTGCCGGAGGCCCGCCCGGTAGGTGTCGATCACCACCGGCTTGCCGCCGCGCTCCACGTGCCAGAACGTCCAGCCGTTGCAGGCGGGGAGCCCCTGGACCAGGGCGCCGATCTTGTGGATCGAGCCGATAACGAGGCCGTTGTCGAGCTGGCCGTCCGGACGCACCGTTGCGCGGAAGCGGCGGCGCTCGTCCGTCACGGTCTCGCCGGGCCGGATATGGCCCGCCTCGATCACCGACAGGAACGGCACCCGCGGCTCGGCGCGCTTGGTCGGCGCCACCATGAGGGCGGCCTTCGACAGGGGCTCCACGGCGGCGATCCGCTCCCGGGCGGCCTCTGCGTAGACCGTCTCGCGCTCGATGCCGATGAAGCGGCGGCCGAGGCGCTTGGCGACGGCGCCGGTGGTGCCGGTGCCGAAGAACGGGTCGAGCACCACGTCGCCGGGATTGGTCGCCGCCAGCAGGGTGCGGGCGAGCAGGGCCTCAGGCTTCTGGGTCGGGTGGACCTTGCGGCCCTCCGCATCCTTCAGCCGCTCCTCGCCGGTGCAGAGCGGGATGAACCAGTCGGAGCGCATCTGGAGGTCCTCGTTGCCCCCTTTCAGCGCCTCGTAATGGAAGGTGTAGCCCTTCGACTCCGCCGAACGCGAGGCCCAGATCAGGGTCTCGTGGGCGTTGGTGAAGCGCTTGCCGCGGAAGTTCGGCATCGGGTTGGCCTTGCGCCAGACGATGTCGTTGAGGATCCAGTAACCGAGATCCTGCAACGCGCTCCCGACCCGGAAGATGTTGTGGTACGACCCGATCACCCAGAGGGTCGCGTTCGGCTTCATCACGCGGCGGCAGGCGGCGAGCCAGTCCCGGGTGAAGGCGTCGTAGGCCTCGAAGGTCGCGAACTTGTCCCAGTCGTCGTCGACGGCGTCGACGCGGCTCTGGTCCGGACGCAGCAGGCCGGCCTCGCCGAGCTGGAGGTTGTAGGGCGGATCGGCGAACACGCAGTCGACGCTCGACGCCGGCAGGGCGTTCATGGCCGCAATGCAATCCCCGACGAGGACTTGGTCGAGGGGCAGGGAACGCTGGGTGGGTACGAGACCCATCCGTGGCGCCGACGCGGGCCGCCCGGCACGCGAGACCTGTTTCCGGGCGACGGCGTCGGCAGCCACGGTACGCGGGGAAGCCATGGCAAACACCGGTTACGCGACTGACCGGCCGACCATGCCCCGGATACGGTAAAGGTCGCGTTGTCGAATTTCGCCGCCGCGCGTCCCGTTCTGGGGCTGCAATTTTTGCCGCATGCGGAACAGACGCGCCCTCACACGGATTAAGCAATGGTTACGGGCGGGCCCGGGGGCATTGAGTCCGCCGCGAAGTCCTGACTCATCTGTCGGCCGATCCACCTCATCGCGGCCTGATCTTGACGGATTGACCGGCGCAAGCCGCCACTGCGATCGGCGCCAGGGCGGCCGCACGCTTCCACCTCAGCGGGATGCAGGGTCACAGCCAGCGCAGGGCTTAGGAATGCCGGCCTATTTCGGGCCGTGCGTGCCGAGGCGCGACAGGTCTTGCACAATACATCGTTCGACTTGCCTCTGTGTAATTCGCTATATACTCGGAAATAATCCGAAATAAACGCTCATGTAATCAGAATGACCAGGAGAAAATCGGCCAAAATGTGACCTTGGCCGTACGCGAAATCCTGCCTTATTCCGGCCGACTTCCGACACGACTGGCGCCGTCCCAACAAAAACAAAGGGAATGCGTTGAGCATGTCGTTTGGTTTCGGAAAGTTCGTCGTCTCTCTCGGAATGCTGACCACCGTCCTCGGAACAAGCCTCCCGGCCGCCGCGCAGAGCGGCGCGGCCTCTTGGTACGGCAGCGGCCACCGCACCGCGAACGGCGAGCGTTTCAACCCCAACGGACTGACCGCCGCCCATCGCAGCCTGCCGTTCGGCACCCGGGTCCGCGTCGAGAACCAGCGGACCGGTCGCTCGGTGGTGGTGCGCATCAACGACCGCGGGCCGTTCGTGCGCGGACGCATCATCGACCTGTCGCGCGGCTCCGCCCGCGCCCTCGGCATGGGCGGCACCACCTACGTCTCCCTGCACGTCCTGAACTGACAGCACCCGCTCCGGGGCGGCCCTGGTCCGAGCGGGCAGGGTCGACCCCGGGCGTTGTCTGAGGCGGCGCGAGGCCCCATCTGCTGACGGGTTCAGTCCGGATCAGCTGCTTCATGCCCAAGCCCCTCATCGTCGACATCCCGCACGACCTCGGCCGCGACGAGGCCAAGCGGCGCCTCGAGCACGGCACCGAGCAGGCGCGGGCCTTCCTGGCCAAGAGCGGCATCACCGTGGACCAGCTGGCCTGGACCGAGGACCGGCTCGATTTCGGCGTGTCGGCGCTGGCCCAGAACGTCGCCGGCACGATCGACGTCGGTGCTGAGAGCGTGCGGCTGGAGGTGAAGCTGCCCTTCCTGCTCGCGCTGTTCGCCGAGAAGATCCAGAAGGTGGCGAGCAAGGAAGGCCACCTTCTGCTCACCAAGAAGTAGCCGTTCGGAACCCGAGCGGCGGGACCCCGTTTCCGCCCGAACGGTGCAGAGTCGCACCGGCGGCCACCCGGAGGATGACGGTGTCCCAGTTCACGCTCGCCGACCCGGGCCCGGTTCCCGAAGTCCCCCCGCAGCCGGGTCCGGAACCCGACCGGCCGTTCGAGCCGCCGCAGGCCCCGACTCAGCCGCCCGGCCCGGAGATCCCCGGGAACACCCCGGCCGAGTCGCCGGGCATTCAGCCGCCCGAGATCCCCGTCGGCAATCCCGGCGTGCCGGACGGCAGTCCGCCCACCGGGCCGGCCAACCCGGTCGCCTGACCGGAGGCACCCCGACCGGGGCGGCGCCGTTTGAACAGGCCGCCCCGCACTGCCATAAGCCGGCCCATGGCCGCTCCACCGCTTCTCACCCTCCAGGACATCGCGCTCACCTTCGGCGGCACGCCGCTGATCACCCGCGCGGATCTCGCGATCGCGCCGGGCGAGCGGACCTGTCTCGTCGGCCGGAACGGGTCCGGCAAGTCGACGCTCATGAAGATCGCCGCGGGTCTCGTCGAGCCCGACGCGGGGCGCCGCTTCGTCCAGCCGGGCACGACGATCCGCTATCTCGCGCAGGAGCCCGACTTCTCGGGTTTCGCCACCACCCTCGCCTTCGTCGAGGCCGGCCTGCCGCCGGGCGAATCCACCCACCGCGCCCGCTACCTGCTGGAGAGCCTCGGCCTGACCGGCGACGAGGATCCGAGCAAGCTCTCGGGCGGGGAGGGGCGGCGCACCGCCCTGGCCCAGGCGCTCGCCCCCGAGCCCGACGTGCTGCTCCTCGACGAGCCCACCAACCATCTCGATCTGCCGGCGATCGAGTGGCTCGAGACGGAGCTGAAGGGGACGCGCGCCGCGCTCGTGCTGATCAGCCACGACCGGCGCTTCCTCTCGGCCCTGTCGCGGGCCACGATCTGGCTCGACCGCGGCGAGACCCGCCGGATCGAGCAGGGCTTCTCGGGGTTCGAGGCGTGGCGCGACGCCTTCTTCGAGGAGGAGGAGCGCGACCAGCACAAGCTCGACCGCAAGATCGCCGCCGAGGAGCATTGGCTGCGCTATGGCGTGACCGCCCGGCGCAAGCGCAACGTCCGGCGGCTCGGCAATCTCCACGAGTTGCGGAAGAACCGCCGCGAGGTGCGCCGCCCGGTGGGCAGCGTCAGCATGCAGGCGTCCGACGCGGAATCCTCCGGCAGCCTCGTGGTCGAGGCCCGGGACATCGCGAAATCCTACGGCGACCGGACGATCGTCGACGGCCTGTCCCTGCGGGTGATGCGCGGCGACCGGCTGGGCATCGTCGGGGCCAACGGCGCCGGCAAGAGTACGCTGATCAACCTGCTGATGGGCCGGCTCGCGCCGGATTCCGGGCAGGTCGTGCTCGGCACCAACCTGATGCCGGTGGTGCTCGATCAGGCCCGCGCCGTGCTGGAGCCCGGCATGACCGTCACCGACGTGCTCACCGGCGGACGGGGCGACAGCGTCACGGTGAACGGCCAGAGCCGGCACGTGATCGGCTACCTCAAGGACTTCCTGTTCACCCCCGAGCAGGCGCGGACCCCGGTCTCGGTTCTGTCGGGCGGCGAGCGCAACCGGCTGCTCATCGCCCGCGCCCTGGCGCAGCCGGCCAACCTCCTCGTCCTCGACGAGCCCACCAACGACCTCGACCTCGAGACCCTCGACCTGCTCCAGGAGATGCTCGGCGATTACCAGGGCACGCTGATCCTGGTGAGCCACGACCGCGACTTCCTCGACCGGGTGGTCGGCAGCGTGCTCGTGTCGGAGGGCGCGGGCCGCTGGGTCGAGTATGCCGGCGGCTACAGCGACATGCTGATCCAGCGCGGGCAGGGGATCGAGGCGCGCACGGTCGCCCCGAAGGCCAAGGAGCCCAGAGCGCGCGCCGCCGCGCCCACGCAGCAGCCGGCCGGCAAGCCCAAGCTCGGCTTCAAGGACCAGCACGAGTTGAAGACGCTGCCCGCCCGGATCGAGAAGCTCGAGGCGGCGATCGGCCAGCTCAAGACGATCCTGGCCGACCCCGACCTCTACGCCCGCGACCCCGCCCGGTTCGACAAGGCCTCCAGCATGCTGGCCCAGGCCGAGACCGAGCTGTCCCAGGCCGAGGACCGCTGGCTGGAGCTGGAGATGCTGCAGGCGGGCTGATCGCCGCCGCGCGCATCCGCGAGACCTACCGAACCGGAGATTGCATGACCGCCTACCAGACCCTCGAACAGCGCTTCGCCCGCCTCGCGGCCCTCGAAGGCGCCGCCGGGATCCTCGGCTGGGACGCGCAGACGCTGATGCCGGACGGGGCCGCGGAGGCGCGGGGCGACCAGCTCGCGATCCTGCGCGGGCTGGCGCACGAGATCCTGACGGCGCCGGCAGCGGCCGAGGATCTGGAGGCCGCCGAGCGGGACGGGGGCCTCGAATCCTGGTCCGCCGCCAACCTGCGCGAGATGCGCCGCGCACAGGCCCACGCCACGGCGGTGCCCCGCGACCTCGTGGAGGCGAGTTCCCGCGCGGTCTCCCGCTCCGAGATGGTCTGGCGCGAGGCGCGGCGGGATGCGGACTTCGCCAAGCTGGCGCCGCACCTCGCCGAGGTGCTGCGGCTCCAGCGGGAGATCGGGCAGGCCAAGGGCGCGGCCCTCGGGCTCGATCCCTACGACGCGCTGCTCGACAGCTACGACCCCGGGATGCGCCGGGCGACGATCGACCCGCTCTTCGCGGATCTGACGAGCTGGTTGCCGGCGCTGATCGCCCGCGCCCGGGAGATCCAGGCCTCCCGCCCGGCGCCGCTGTCGCTCACCGGCCCGTTCGAGGTGGCGGTCCAGCGCGAACTCGGCCTCAGGCTCATGGAGGCGGTCGGGTTCGACTTCACCCGCGGCCGGCTCGACATCAGCCTGCACCCGTTCTGCGGCGGCGCCACCGACGACGTGCGCATCACCACGCGCTACGACGCCGCCGATTTCGGCCGTGCCCTGATGGGCGTGCTGCACGAGACCGGCCACGCCCTCTACGAGCAGGGCCGTCCGGCGGCCTGGCGGCATCAGCCGGTGGGCGCGGCCCGGGGCATGAGCCTGCACGAGAGCCAGTCGCTGATCATCGAGATGCAGGCCTGCCGCAGCCGGGATTTCTTCACCTTCCTGGCGCCGCTGCTGCGCGCGGCGTTCGGGCGGTCGGGGCCGGAATGGTCGCCGGAGAACCTGCACGCGCTCAACACCCGCGTCGCCCCGGGCTTCATCCGGGTGGACGCGGACGAGGCGACCTACCCGGCCCATATCCTGCTCCGCTACCGGCTGGAGACCGCGATGATCGCGGGCGATCTCGCGGTGCGGGACCTTCCCGGCGCCTTCAACGACGGCCTGCGGGAGCTGCTCGGCCTCACCGTGCCGGACGACCGCGTGGGCTGCCTGCAGGACATCCACTGGCCGAGCGGCGCCTTCGGCTACTTCCCGACCTACACGCTCGGCGCCATGACGGCGGCGCAGCTGTTCCGGGCCGCGCGGGCGGCCGAACCGGCGCTGCCGGACTGCCTGGCCCAGGGGGATTTCGCGCCGCTGCGGACTTGGCTGCGCACGAACGTGCACGAGGTGGGCAGCCTCCTCGACACCGACGCGCTGCTGACCCGCGCCACGGGCGCGCCGCTCGGCACGGACGCGTTCCGGACGCATCTGGAGACGCGGTATCTCGCGGGCTGATGGGGCGGCCGGTCGGGCGGCCGCTCACGGTCGCACGAGAGACGACGCAGGCCGGGCTCCGCGGGCTTCCCGCCCCTTCTGCGGGGGCGGGAGCGCCGCAAGGCCGGCCCGGCTGTCCCGATCCGGATGTGCGGAGATCGGGCGCCGCTGAGGCGTCAATCCGCTACAGCGCCACCACGTCCACCGCCTCGCCGAGCCGATCCCGCGCGATGTCGGCGACGTGGCGGTGATGCGTGAACAGGATCGGCTGGACCCGGCCGCCGATCTCCGCCAGCGCGTCGAGGCCGTATCCGGTGCGCACCTCGTCGAAGGTCGAGAACAGGTCGTCGCCGATGAAGGGCGCAGGCTCGGCGCGCCCGGCGTAATCCTCGAGATAGGCCAGCCGCAGGGCGAGGTAGAGCTGGTCGCGGGTGCCCTCGCTCATGCCCTCGATCGCGACCAGCCCGCCGCCCGCGCGCTGTCCGGCGAGCTTGGGCGTATCGGCCTCGTCGTAGGTCTGGGCGAGCCCCGCATAGGCGCTGCCGGTCATGGCGCAGAACAGGGCTCCGGCCCGGGCCAGAAGGGGATCCTGCTGGCCGGCCCGGTGCCGGGCGACTGCCTGACCCAGCATCAGCCCGGCGAGGCGCAGGACCGCCCAGGAGCGGGCGGTCGCTTGCAGATCGGCCTCCGCGGCCTTGCGCTCGGCGAGCGCCAGCTCGGCGCCGGTGCCGCCTTCCAGCTCTGCCCGGCGCCGCTCGGCGCGGTCGCGATCGGCGAAGATGACTTGGCCGCGCTCGGCCAGCGCCTCGGCCTCGTGGGCGAGCCGGGTCAGCTCGGCTTCGATCGCTTCCGGCGGAAGCGCGTCGAGGCCGCTGCGAAGCTCGGCCTCGGGCAGTCCGTCCGCGGCTCCCACGAGGCTGAGACGCAGGCGCGCGAGTTCGGCGCGCAGCGTCGCCCGGGCCCTCAGCCGGCCGAACAGGCCTTCGATCTCCGCGGTCGGCGCCTCGGCCTGGTCCCTGTCTCTTATACACATCTCCGAGCCCACGAGACAAGAGGCAATC
>CAXDNE010000035.1:0-36266 GCA_963990595.1 uncultured Methylobacterium sp. | reverse complement strand
GTCAAGCTCGCAGCCCTGCGAGTCTGGCTGCGAGCTTAATGAGTCCGCGACCTAGTCTTCATGATCAACGCACCAGGGCGATGAATGGCTGACAAACCCGACGATGTCGTGCCTGACGCGACTGTCCCGGCAGATCCCGAGGCGGTGATCGCGCACGGACGTGAGTTGGCGGCGCAGGCCGACCGACTGCGGCGCGCCGCGGATCGCCAGATCGAAGAGGTTCAGGCGACCATCGAAGAGGCTGAGAGCGTCCTCAAACACACGGCCTACCTCCTTGAGGACGGCGACGACCAGTAAGGCTGCGGCCCCGGTTATGGGATCATCCGCCTCAGGCGCGCGTCCACTGACCCGTTTTGGACGTGTCGGGTTCGGTCAGACGCGCGGGTTCAACTCAGGTCACCTCCGCCGGGCCCGCAACGATGCTGCCGCGAGCCCCGGCCGGTGGCGGCGTCACGCCGACATGGGCCTGGACCTTCGGCCGTTCGACGCGGCGAGCCCAATGAGAACTCGCCGTTCAGGCAGCCTTGCGGCCCTTCCGCTCGCGCTTGGCCATGGCGCCCGGCTGGCCCAGCCCGATGGCCTTGGCTATGGCGGAGCGCTGCTCGGCGTAGCTCGGAGCGATCATCGGGTAGTCGGCGGGCAGGCCGTAGCGCTCCCGGTAGCTGTGCGGGTCGAGGCCGTTGGCGCTCAGGTGGCGCTTGAGCGTCTTGTAGGTTTTGCCGTCGATGAAGCTGACGATCCCGTCGTCCCGGACCGACTTGCGGATCTGAGCCGCGCTCGGCTTCTCGACCTCCACGTGTGAGGCCGCAGACCCCGAACCGCCTGTGGTGGTCAGGCCGGAAACCGCCTCATGAACCCTCGCGATCAGGGACGGCAGCTCGGCCGGCGGCACAGGATTGTTCGAGACGTAGGCCGAGAGGATGTCGGCGGCCAGTTCGGTGATGCTGAGACCGCCTTCTTGTGCTTGCTTGCCCAAGGCTTTCACTCCCTCGCTTGCCGTCGCATTCGCGAATGGTCCGGACGTGAAGTAAAAGCGGAGCTAAGGTTCTAGTTGCACATAAACGATCTAGTCGTTGTGACAGCAGCTGCGTATTTTGAATACGTTATTGAATAGCGAGACCATTGGCATAAATTTGGATGGACAATCCGTGCAGTCACCTGAGGCAGGGGCGGCAGCAAGGATGAGCGCGAGCCTCCATGAGGCGCCTCAGAGCGAAGGGAGCGAGCCTGTGCCTCCGGCATAGCTAGGCTTGGCCGTCGCGGCACACCTGTTCGGTCGCCACGATCCCGGATCAGCCCGCTCGAGCAGGGGCCCGTTCAGGCAAGGCTCTCGATGAGAGACGCCCGTGCACGGCTCACGCGACTCTTCACGGTCCCGGTCTGGCAGCCCATGACGTCGGCAGCCGCTTCATACGTCAGGCCTTGCGCACCCACGAGCAGCAATGCCTCGCGCTGCAGCGTGGGCAGCTTGGCGATGTGTGACCAGAGCACGCGCAGGTCCGAACCATGCTCCTGTGCAGCCGGAGCGATCAGCTGCGCTGCCGCGGCGCCGTCGGCGTCCTCCACCTCGCGCTTCCGCTTGCGGTACTCAGTGTAGAACTGGTTGCGCAGGATCGTGCAGAGCCACGCCTTCAGGCTCGTGCCCGACACAAATCGTTCCTGATGAGCCCACGCCTTCAGCACCGTCTCCTGGACAAGATCGTCGGCGCGACCCGAGTCCGAGATCAGCGACAGCGCGAATGCGCGCAGGCCGGGAAGGGCCCTGGTGAGATCGTCGCGGAACGCGGCGGCGCTCTCGCGATGATGGCCATCCAGTGCCGCATCGAGCTGCGCCACGAGATCGAGCAGCCGCTTCGGCAGTTGCGCCTCGGTCAGCCTCTCGTAGGTCGCCCGCAGCTGCGCGCCGAGATGGTCCCGCACGGATGGGGGCAGAACAGAGATATCTGCGGAGTCGGTTTGGGTTGGGCTATCCGAGTCCAGCTTCAGGCCCACCAAGACATCCATCAACGCAACTCCACAACCGAAAGGAATTCACCGCCCGTGCCCAGATCCGACGCGCTGTCAGACTGGCGGCTCCCTTTGCAGCGAGCCCTCCGCCACTTGCGAAGGCAGCCCGATGGTGCCCGCCCGCGACCCTCGTCAGCTTGCCATGTGCCAGTGAGCCTGACTGTACAGTGAACATATAACTCGCAGGGTGTTGGATCGTTTCGTGGGCGTCTCGCGTTGCGGGGACCCTACGCGGCGCCACGGCTGAGGTGATGAGAAGAGCGGTGACCTTCAGCATCATCGACTGTGCAGATGGGCGGTTCGCGGTTCTGGCTATCTCGTCATCCGGCTCGGTGTACCGGCGAGGACCGTTGCTGACTCTCGCGGAAGCGGAGGCATGCATCGAGGAATTGCGCGACCTGATGCGTGCCTGTGGCTTTCCGCTCGCACGCGTATTCCGCGCGGTGTCAGGCCGGCATGTTGGAAGGTAGTCAGACCGGCAACGCTGCAGACCGCGCGCCCGGCCCGCAGCATCGCGGGCCAGATGCCAGGCTTGGCTGCCATCTGCCGCTTAGGCCGGCCGCGCTTTCCAGCAACGCCACGGCCGCGCGTTCGAACGCGGGCGTGAACGTCCGTCTCGATGTCCCATCGGACACCTGCCCACTCCGGCAGGAGCGTAGCAAAGGCGTCCACCCGACGAGTGGAGGACCGAAGTCTCCTGAGATGAAACTCGGCTAGAAGTAAGGATCGTAGCCGAACCGCGGTCCAAACCCGAAGCCAATAGGGCGGAAGGGCCGGATGTATCCGGGCCCATATGCGAACCGCGGCCGCAGGGGCGGCCCATAGGCATAGGGCGGCGGACCATCATCGAACGCCTCGACGAATACCTCACGCACGACAGGCCGGGGGCGGTAGATCACGGGCCGCTCGACCACGACTTCACGAACGACGCGCCGCGTCCGGTAGACCGGGCGCTCTACGACAACCGTGCGCACAGACCGGCGCCTGCTGGAGACAGCGCGGTAGCGAAAAACCGGACGGCCTTTGTAAGTCCGGTGGCTGTAGCCGACAGGCTCATCGGCTCTGGCCGGAGCGGTGCCCGCTACCATCCCGGTACCAAGGGCCAGCGCGCCAGCGAGGAAGTAGGCGATGGTCTTCATTCCAGCTCCCGACACTGCGCAGGGTCAAACCGATCAGATCCCTGCAGGAGACCGTATGCTCAAGCTTACGGCGATGTCCATCGATGCGTTCCCGCCCGCCGCGCACGGCGCGCAATCCGGGCATCGCGAAATCCATCTTGGGCGAAGGCGCATCGCCGCGCCGTCAACCCAGACGGTGAGGGGTAACCCGGGCGTCTCGCGCTTCAGGGTGAGCGATTTCATCGTCCGAAGCGAGTCAGCGCCCGGTCCGCAGCGCAACAGCATCAGGCTCATGGAAGAACCCGCGCTCTGCTGCGGCGTGTAGCGGCTCGATGCGAGACCCCATGCCGAATGGGCGCGGCGAAGCCGAGGGACGATCATCCGATGTCGGCTTATGGGCTTGGCTCTCTGTGCGGGAGATCCCGGACCGAAATCTTCGAAAGTGGGTGCGGAGGGTGTCGCTGATCCCGGGTTCAAGCCGCACACGACAGAGCTTGTGTCGCCGGACCTGAATCGCCCATAAGGACGACGATGACCGCGGCGCGACGGCATAGGGCCTTCGGGGCGATGAGTGGGTGGTGGGCAACCGCCGCCCGCCTGCTCGCGCTCATCCTCGCCCTGTCCCTCGTCGCGCCCGCCGCCGGCTTCGCCGACGACCTCGCCTACCACGATGGTGGCCGCGAGCCCGTTACGGCGCTCGCGAGCCTGGAGGCCGCGCCTGAGGCCGGTGCGGCCGACCCCGGCATCGCCTGCCACCTTCATTGCGGCTGCCACCAAGCCGCCCCCGCCGTGGCGGGCTTCGCGAATCCGGTCTTCAGGGTTGCCCGGCCGACCTATGCCCGGCTGACAGCGACTCTCTCCTCGATCTTCCCCGACCGCCTGCCGAGACCGCCCCGCGCCTGAGATGACGCCGCTTCGGCGCGCGTCCTGACCCTGGGCTCAAGGCCTTGGGATCGCTTCGTCACGTCATCGCAACGGGACCGATCTGGATGCCGCGACGGCACCAGCGTCCTGACGAGCAGGCATCATGCGCATTCTCCTGTCCGTGGCCCTGGTGGCCGCCGGCGTCCTCGCGGGCGCCGCAATTCCGGCCGTGTCCGACTTCGTCCGCGGCCTCCTCACCCAGGCGGGCGTGCCGCCGACCGTTCTCACCTACGCCGCCGGGCCCGAACCGGCCTCGCCGAGCGAGCCGCGCCACGCCGAAGGTGACGGCCACGGCAAGCCCCCGGCCGTCGACGCGCACGAGCATGCCCACGGCGCGCACGCGCATGCCGAGGCCGAAGGCGAGGAGGGTCACGTGAAGATGACCGCCGAGCAGGTCGAGAACCAGGACATCAAGGTCGCCCCGGCCGGAGGCGGGACGCTCTCCCGCCACATCCTGGTGCCCGGCACCGTCACACCCGACACCGACCGGATCGCCCGGGTGCCGGCCCGCGTCGTCGGCACGGTCTCGGAGATGCGCAAGCGCCTGGGCGACGACGTGAGGAGGGGCGAGGTGGTCGCAGTCCTCGACAGCCGCGAGGTCGCCGACGCCAAGAGCGAGTACCTCACCGCCATGGTCCAGTCCGACCTCCAGAAGGTCAATTTCGAGCGCCAGCAGAGGCTGCTGGCATCCGCGGCGGCGTCGCAGGCGGCGTTCGACAACGCCAAGGCCACGTTCCAGGAGAACCAGCTCCGCGTCGACCTCGCCCGCCAGAAGCTCTCGGCGCTCGGCCTCAACGCCGCCGAGGTGGCGGCCGCCCAGAAGCGCGACGAGGCCACGCCGAACAGCTCGACCCTGCGCCAGTACGAGCTGCGGGCGCCGATCTCCGGACGCATCGTCGAGCGCAAGGTCGACGTCGGCACGGCGGTGGGCAAGGAGGGCGACCCCGCCGACCTCTACACGGTGGCCGACCTCTCCACGGTCTGGATCGAGCTCTCGGTGCCGGTCTCGGAGCTGTCCAAGGTCCGCGAGGGCGCCGCCGTGGCCGTCACCACCAGCCAGGAGGGTGGTGAGCGGCACGAAAGGGGCAAGGTGATCTTCGTCAGCCCGCTCCTCAACGCGGACACGCGGGCTGCCCGGGTGGTGGTCGCCTTGCCGAACAAGGACCTGGCCTGGCGCCCCGGCACCTACGTGAACGCCGAGGTCGAGATCGCGCAGGACACGGTCCCCGTCCGCGTTCCCAAATCCGCGCTGCAGACCGTCGACGGCAAGCGCGTCGTCTTCGTGCGCACGGACGAAGGTTTCGCGAAGCGCGCGGTCGAACTCGGCCGGTCCGACGACGACGCCTTCGAGGTCTCCTCCGGTCTCAAGCCCGGAGAGGACATCGCCGTCGTCAACACCTTTCTCCTCAAGGCCGAGCTCGGGAAGAGCGAAGCCGACCACGACCATTGAGGAGCCGTGACATGATCAGCCGCATCCTCGACTTCTCGGTCCATCAGCGCTGGCTCGTGCTGCTGCTGTCGCTGCTCGTCGCCGGCTTCGGCGGCTACGCGGTGACGAAGCTGCCCATCGACGCGGTGCCCGACATCACCAACAACCAGGTGCAGATCAACACGATCGCGCCGTCGCTCTCGCCCGTCGACATCGAGAAGCAGGTCACCTATCCGGTCGAGACCGCGCTCGCCGGTATCAAGGGTCTCGACTACACCCGCTCGCTCTCGCGCAACGGCTTCTCGCAGGTCACCGCGGTCTTCGCGGAGAAGCTCGACATCTACTTCGCCCGCCAGCAGGTGGCCGAGCGCCTCGCCCAGGTGAGGCGGGACCTGCCGCCGGGTGCCGAACCCGCCATGGGCCCGATCTCGACCGGCCTCGGCGAGATCTACATGTGGTCGATCCACTACGCCAAGCCCGGCGAGCGGAAGACCGCGAAGGCGGGGAAGCCCGGCTGGCAACCCGACGGCAGCTATCTGACCCCCGAGGGCCAGCGCCTGAGGACCGAGCTGGAGCAGACCGCCTACCTGCGGACCGTGCAGGACTGGATCATCCGCCCGCAGATCAGGACCGTGCCGGGGGTGGCCGGGGTCGACGGCATCGGCGGCTTCGAGAAGCAGTACCACGTCCAGCCCGACCCGACGAAGCTCGCCTCCCTGGACCTGTCCTTCACCGACGTCGCCCGGGCGCTGGAGGCCAACAACGCCAACCAGGGCGCCCGCTACCTGGAGGACAACGGCGAGGGCTACGTCGTCCGGGCCGCCGGCCGCCTGGAAGACATGGACGACATCGGCAACGTGGTCGTCGCGACCCGGGGCGGCGTGCCGGTGCGGATCAAGGACATCGCCGAGGTCCGTATCGGTCGCGATCTGCGCACCGGCTCGGGCAGCGAGAACGGGCAGGAGGTGGTCGTCGGCACCGCCCTGATGCTGATCGGCGAGAACAGCCGCACGGTGGCCGCCGCCGTCGACGCGCGCATGGACCAGATCCGCAAAAGCCTGCCGCCGGGCGTCGAGGTCCAGACCGTCCTCGACCGGACTCGCCTCGTCGAGGCGACCGTGAAGACCGTGGCCAAGAACCTCTCCGAGGGTGCGGCCCTCGTCATCGTCATCCTGTTCCTGCTGCTCGGCAACATCCGCGCCGCCGTCATCACGGCGCTCGTCATCCCGGTCGCCATGCTGATGACCATGACCGGCATGGTCGAGGCGAAGATCTCGGCGAACCTGATGTCGCTCGGCGCCCTCGATTTCGGGCTCATCGTCGACGGGGCGGTGATCATCACCGAGAACGCCCTGCGCCATCTCGCCGAGAAGCAGCACGCACTCGGGCGGACCCTCGACACCGAGGAGCGGCTTCAGACGGTGCGGGCTTCGGCCGAGGAGATGATCAAGCCTTCGCTCTACGGGCAGGCGATCATCATCCTGGTCTACGTGCCGCTCCTGACCTTCACCGGGGTCGAGGGCAAGATGTTCGAGCCCATGGCGCTGACCGTCATCATCGCGCTGGTGGCGGCCTTCATCCTGTCGCTGACCTTCGTGCCGGCGCTGATGGCCATCGTCATCACCGGCACGGTCACCGAGACCGACAACCTCATCATCCGGGGCCTGAAGGCGGCCTACCGGCCGGTGCTCGGAGCGGCGGTGCGAGGTCCCTTCGCCTTCATCGGAGCGGCCCTGCTGCTGCTCGTCGGGGCGGGCATCCTGTTCACCCGGCTCGGGACCGAGTTCATCCCGCAGCTCGACGAGAAGAGCATCGCGCTGAACGCGACCCGGATCCCCTCGACCTCGCTGAGCCAGTCGCAGGCCATGCAGCTCAAGGTCGAGCAGGCGGTCGCGAAGTTCCCGCAGGTTGCCTATGTCTTCTCGAAGACCGGCACGGCGGAGGTCGCCTCCGATCCGATGCCGCCGAACTCCTCCGACACGTTTGTCATGCTCAGGCCGCAGGAGGCGTGGCCCGACCCGAGCCTGTCGAAGGCCGACCTCCAGGAGCAGATCGAGAAGGCCGTGGGGGCGCTCGCCGGCAATGTCTACGAGTTCTCGCAGCCGATCCAGCTGCGCTTCAACGAGCTGCTCGCCGGCACCCGCGGCGACCTCGCCGTGAAGGTGTTCGGCGAGGAGTTCGAGCCCATGCTGAAGTCGGCCAACCAGGTCGCGGCGGTGCTGAAGGGCATCGACGGCGCCGAGGACGTGAAGGTCGAGCAGACGGCGGGCCTGCCGTTCCTGGAGATCAAGATCAACAAGGCCGAGGCCGCCCGCTACGGCCTGAGCACCGGGGCCATCCAGGAGGTCATCGGCGCGGCCATCGGCGGCAAGGATGCCGGCGTCGTCTTCGAGGGCGACCGGCGCTTCCCCATCGTGGTTCGCCTGACCGACAAGGTGCGCGAGGACCGCGAAGCCCTGGAGAACATCCCGGTGCCGCTGCCGCCGGGGCCGAACGGCCGGGCGAGCTCGGTCCTCCTCAAGCAGGTGGCGAGCTTCCAGGTCACGGAAGGACCGAACCAGATCTCGCGCGAGAACGGCAAGCGCCGGGTCGTGGTCACGGCCAACGTGCGCGGGCGGGACATCGGCTCGCTCGTGGCGGAGGCGCAGGCGAAGGTCGGGAGCCAGGTGCAATTGCCGCCGGGCTACTACGTGACCTGGGGCGGACAGTTCGAGAACCTCGCCTCAGCCAAGCAGCGGCTGATGGTCGTGGTGCCGGTCTGCTTCTTCCTGATCTTCCTGCTGCTCTACTCGGCGCTGGGCTCGCCGCGGGACGCGCTCCTGGTGTTCAGCGCGGTGCCGCTCGCGCTCACCGGCGGCATCGTCGCCTTGTGGTTGCGTGGCATGCCGGTCTCGGTGCCGGCAGCGGTCGGCTTCATCGCGCTCTCGGGCGTGGCGGTGCTCAACGGGCTCGTGATGCTGACCTTCATCAAGCAGCTGGTCGCGGAGGGGCGCCCGAAGCGGGAGGCGATCTTGGAAGGCGCCATGACCCGCCTGCGACCGGTGGCGATGACGGCGCTGGTCGCCTCGCTCGGCTTCGTTCCGATGGCAATCGCCACCGAGACCGGGGCCGAGATCCAGCGTCCGCTCGCCACTGTGGTCATCGGCGGCCTGATCAGCGCGACCCTGTTGACGCTGGTCGTACTGCCGGCCCTCTACGCCCGCTTCGGCAAGGTCACGCCCTCGGAGGCGACCGCTCGGCAACGGGAGATCGCCGCCCCGCGCCTCAAGGCCGCGGAGTGAGCGATGCGGCTCGCTGGCCTCCGGGCGGGCCGCCCTCGCTTCGACGCGTGGGGCCGTCGCGGGTGGCCGGCAAGAAGCTCACCCGGGAGCAACGCGACTGGGGGCTGCGCTCACGGCGTCGACGGCGCGTCCGCCCGGAGTTTCGCAAGGTCGCGACCCGCTCGCTCATCCTGTCGATGGCACTGGTCCTGGTCGCACGGGCGTTGCTGATCGCGGCGGCGCGAGAGTCCTGAATCGTGTCGCTTCTTAAGCATGCTCCGGGAGGGGCGCCGGCCACGCGGAACGGCTTCGCCAGCTTGGCCGTTGCCCGCATGCCGACCCGTCCGTGATCGGCACCGAGCCGCCGGCGATGACCGGCGTGCCGACACCTTGAGAGGAACGCCCATGAGGAAGTCCCTGTTCGTCGTCGCCGTCCTGGCCGCCTTCGGCGCGGCCGGCGCCGCGACCTCCGCCTCGGCTGCGCCCGGCCTGCCCGGCGCCGTGAGCGCTCCGACCGACGTGGTCTCGGTCCGCATGGATCGGATGCACGGCCACCATCACCACCGGATGATGCGCCATCACCGCCACGGCCACATGATGCGCCACCATCATCATCACCGCGGGCACATGATGCGGCACATGCACCGCCATCACCGCATGTGAGACGGTCGGGGCCCTGACGGGCCCCGTTCCGCAGTCGAGTCTGCGCGGCTCTTCGTGGCTCAGGCGTCGGCTGCCAGACCGTCCGCTTTCGGATTGCGCCTCAAACGCGGCTGGATGGCGGCCATGGGCGCGACGCCGAATGGTCTCTCTTCGGCCGTGAGCCGATCGCAGTTCCAGGCGCGATGCGCCTCATCATGAACGCTCCAAGCGGACCGCCACCTCGTTCCTGCGCAGGAAGGGGAGGGCGAAGGGCGGGTCATATCCCATGAACATCGGGGGCTCCCGCGGCTTGAGGCCTGCGGCCGCCACGACCCGAAGGAGGGTGGCTTCCTGCTCCGCCCGCAATTCGGGCGTGATCCGACCGGAGAAGGGGAGCGCCGCGACGCGCTCCGCCGGCACTTCGACAAGGTGAACCTCCGCCTCGGTCGGCTCGGGTGCCCCCGCCTCGGCGACCTTGCGCGGCAGGAAGAAGCGCATCGTGACGCCGGCGGTCTGCTCCACCGGGACCGTCATCGCGACACGTTGGCCGCCGGTCTCCACGGGCGCGGTCATGGCGATGCGGGCGGCAGACCGGTTCGCGCCTGTGATGTAGCGGAACAGCCGCCCGAACGCCTCGCCATCGCCCTGGCCGCGGGCGTCGGTCTCCACCGCGAGCCGCGGCTCGTAGGAGCGGATCTCGACGCCATGATCCAGACGCTGCACCACCGTGTACGCGGGTTGCTCGTAGAGCGACCGCACGCCGAAGACCCCGAGGACTGCCTCGATCAGAGTGACGAGATAGTAGACGAACTTGTCCATGGCTGAGACGTCCGACGAATGGGCTTACGGCCGCGGGTTCGATGCGCCCCGTTCCTCCGAAGGCGCGGGTGGGTCACGCCCGCATCAGGTCGGGGATGGCACTCCTGAGGCGAAAGAAACCCCGGGTCGAGAGCGGCCATGCCCGCTCGTCCCTAGCCCGGCGCATGCGCCGACAACCGCTTGGCAACGCCGCGGCTGAGGGGCCGACGGGAGCCCAGGCGGTGATCACCGGCAGGTCGCCTGCCCAGCCCTCGCCAATGGGCTCGGCCATACAGCCGAAATGCTCCCCGGCCCGCGACAGGGCGTCGTCCATCGCCGTCTCATCGGCAGCGCGGACGAGGTCGCTCGCGCCCTCGGCATGCGCGACGAGGCCGCCGACCCGGACAACCTCGGCCCTCCCGAGCGGGAGGCTCTCGGGATGGAGATCGTCGAGGTGCACGAGCAGCGCGACGGGTCCTTCCGGCGGGGTATCCGCCCGAGGCAGTGGTACCTCTCGCGGCGCCATCGCCTCCTGAAGCGGGTCGGCTCGCTCGTCGAGGCTTTGCGGGTCGTAGCGGCCCTCCGTGTAGCGCCGGATGTTGTCGCGCCGCGCGAGGTAGTGCTTGCCTCGCGTGTGCAGGCCAGCAACCCAGCGCCAGGACAGGGTATTGCTGGCCGGGTCGCCGTCGAGCAGGTGCCGCAGGAAGAAATCGGCACCGAGTTCCCAGGGCAGGCGCAGGGTGAAGATCCAGATCGAGGCGAACCACATCCGGGCGTGATTGTGCAGCCAGCCATCCTCGACGAGCTGGATGGCCCAATCGTCGAAGCCGTCGATGCCCGTGCGCCCCTCGACAGCCGCCTCGTAGGTCCGCCGCAGGCCGGACTCGGCGGCGAGGCGCGCCAGGTGCGCCGCAACTCCGGTCCGATAGCGAGCCCAAGCCTCCGGGTGGGTTTCGAGGAAGCCCTTGAAGTAGGTCCGCCAGAAGACTTCCGAGACGAACGTCCCATAGCCTGGCTCACCGAAGGCGCGCAGAGCCGCGCTGGCAACCTCCGCCTCCGTCAGCAGGCGGCGGCGCAGGTAGGGCGACAGCGTCGCGGTGGTCGGCCTCGCCCCGCGCCCGCGGTCGGTGTTCCGGTCAGAAGCATAGGCGGCGCCTGGCCCGTCGAGGAAGGCGACCAGCGCATCGAGGCCGGCGGCACGGGTCATCAGGGGCAGGTTCGACTTGGGGCCGGCCAGAGCCGTAGCGGCGCCCATCAGAGTGGGAGCGCCCGGTCGATCAGCACGACCGCTTTGCCGACCCGGGTCGTACCGTCGATCTGGTCGACGATGAAGTGCGCGACATCCGCCCGCGCGATCAGCCCGTTGCGCCACGACGCGGGCTCGTCGAGGACTTGGTAGCGGCCGGTTGCCGTTCCGCCCGTCAGCATGCCGGGGCGGACCAGTGTCCAATCCAGCTTGCTGCGGCGGATGCGCATCTCCTGAGCGTCCTTGTCGTCGTATGCGCGCCCGAGGACCAGTCGGAATGGCAGGCGCTGCAGCGGGCTGATCGCATCGCGGCTTTCGCCCGCGCCGAACCCGGTGACCGCGATCAGCCGCCGGACATTCGCCTGCTCCATGGCGGGAACGAGGATGCCAGTCGCATCCGAGAAGAGGCGGACCGGCCCGAACAGATCACGCGTGGGGATGCCGAGTGCTTGGACCACGGCATCAACCCCGGCGAGCGCCGCTTCGACGTCGCGCCGGTTCAGGGCATCGCCGGGAAAGCGCTCCAGGTTCGGGGCTGACAGCCCGATCCTGTTCGCCGAGCGGGCGAAGGCCCGCACGCGATGTCCCGCTGCAAGGGCTGCCTTGACCGTTTCCAGGCCGATGCCCTGGCTGGCGCCGATGACGAGGACGTGAGCCATGCGTGACCCCTGGATGCGGGAGGGCGACCGAGAAGGAGCGAGATTGGGCGCGTGGCATCGCGCGCCATGCGGCCGCTTGCCCTCGGGTCGGTGCCCCGCGACCGAGGCCTGCGCTCGAGAGCGACCCGGATCCGGCATCGAGGCCCCTGGCGTCCGGTTGGGGTAGGTACGGGCACATTGGCGACCCGTCTTCGTGTGTAGCCTCGATGCTTGCCAAGCCGGGTCAGGTCCTTGGCACTTCCATGCCACGCTTGACCGCCGGCCGCTCGCCGACCCGAGCCAGCCAGGTATGGACGTTCGGAACGGAGCCCAAGGTTTCCTTGAGCGGCTCTTTCAGGAAGGTCGTGGCCGCCAGCGTCCAGGCGTAGCAGGCGATGTCGGCGACGGAGTATTCCGCGCCCGCGAGATAGGGACCCTCGCCGAGGCGCTTGTCCATCACCCGCAGCAGCCGGTCAGCCTCGTCGGTGAAACGCTTGATGGCTAGCGGTGCCTTCTCGTCCGAGCGCACCGCGAAGAACCCGAGCTGGCCCAGCATCGGGCCGAGCCCGCCGATCTGCCAGTGTAGCCACTCCAGGGCCTTGTAGCGCGCGGGCCCCGATGGGGCGAGGAAGCGCCCGGTCTTCTCCGCGAGGTAGGTGAGAATCGCGCCACTCTCGAACACGGAGAGCGGCCCGCCATCGGCCTCGTCGTCCACGATGGCCGGGATCTTGTTGTTGGGCGACACCTTCAGGAATTCGGGGGCGAATTGCTTGTCCTTGCCGATGTTCACCGGCACGACCGTGTAGGGCAGGCCGCACTCCTCCAGCATGATCGGGATCTTGCGGCCGTTCGGGGTCGACCAAGTGTAGAGCGTGATCATGGCGGATTCCTCGCGGTCAGGAGGCTCAGGTCGTCTCCCGGCCTGAACTAGGGCAGCGGATGGAGATGCCGCCATTCTCGGCCCTGGAGCGTGCGGGATGCCGACCTTGTCGTCGACGGCAGCCAGGGGCAGATCGGTGGTGCGCCGCCAAGCCGGCTTCCGGCGGGGGAGAAGGTCCCGTCTCCAACCGTGACGGGACCATCCGGACCGGCATCGTCGCGCGCGACAACGATCGGGTCCATCCCGAGGACGAGCGGGCGTTCATCGACACCGTCATCGCGCACGGAGCGTATCGGGCCAACAAGGCGCAACCCGCCCCGCACACCGCCGGGCTCGCCGAGTCCCCTGCGAAGCGGCCAGCACTGCCCTGTGACCGCGACCGGACGGTGAAGAGCACGGCTCAAGGGGCGGATGGACCGCTGCTTGAACAGGACCATCGAGTGGGAACAAGCAACCGGCAGCCGCCGCCGACGGGATCCGGATCGGTCTCGCGTGGCAGCGTCGGGTCTCTGAACGGGTCCGTGACCCCGAACGGCTGGATCGCCCGAAATCCTAATCACTGTTTCAAGACGGGAAGACGTCAAGTCGCCTCAGTACGGGCGCTTGGCAGTGTGATACTAGTAGATCTGAACCAGGGGCGCCGTCGCCACCTGCGCCGCAGCCCCGTCACGCGACATGCCCGGCAAGTCTGATCTTCTCACGACCCCGTTACAGGACAGCCTGCACCTTGGCTGACCCCTTCCAGTTCCTCCCGTCCGGCGGCCGGATGGCCGCCGAGATCCGGGCCTATGACTGGTCGGCCACCGCGCTCGGGCCGCCCGACCGCTGGCCGCCATCCCTTCGCGTCAGGCTGGCCCAGATGCTCGTCTGCCCGACGGCGATGTTCCTCGCCTGGGGACCCGACCTCCTCTGCTTCTACAACGATACCTACAGGCCGCTCCTCGGCTACCGGCAGTCCAACGCACTGGGCCAACCCTTCCGCCAGGTCTGGGCGAGCATCTGGGACGAGATCGAGCCGCTGGTGCAGGCGACCCTGGAGGGACAGAGCCAGACGCTGACCGACGTCATGCTCGACCTCTCGCGCGAGGGCCGGCCCGAGCAGAGCTGGTGGTCCTTCACCTACTCGCCCGCCCTCGACGACGCGGGCGCGGTCAACGGCCTGTTCTGCGTCACCGCCGAGACCACCGACAGGGTCCTCGGCGAGGCCGCCTTGCGGGAGAGCGAGGACCATTTCCGCCACACGGTCGAGCTGAACCCACAGGTGCCCTGGACCTGCGACCCCACCGGAAACGTCACGTCTTACTCGAACCGCTGGCTGGCAATGACGGGTCAGCGCCCGGGCGAGCCGCTCGGCTCGGGCTGGGTCGAGGCCCTGCATCCCGAGGACGTGGACGAGACACTGACGCGGTTCGCCGCCGCGCTCGCCGCGGGCGAGCCCGTGGACGTGGACTACCGCATCCGGATGGCGGCTTCGGGAGATTTCCGTTGGATGCGCGCCCGAGCCTTCCCACGCCGGGACGGGGCCGGCGCCATCGTGCGCTGGTACGGGGTCGTCGAGGACGTGCACGACCGCAAGCTGGCCGAGGCGCGCTTGCACGAGATGAACGCGACGCTCGAGCGGCGGGTCGAGGACGCGCTCGCGCAGCGGAAGCTCTGGGCCGACGTGTTCGAGACGACCGACGCCCTCGTCTGCGCTCTCGACACGGAATTCCGGGTCCTGGCCGCCAATCGGGCCTGGATCGCGGAGGTCGAGGCCGTCTACGGCGTCCGGCCCCGCATCGGCGACAACCTCCTCGAACTCCTGTCCCACGTGCCCGAGCTGCTCGCGCAGGTCCGGTCGACCTGGTCGAGGGCGCTCGCAGGTGAGGAGTTCACGATCGTCGAGGCGTTCGGCGACCCGCAGCGTCGGCGCCGGCACTACGACGTCAAATTCACGACCCTGCGGGACGCGCAGGGGGCCCGGATCGGCGCCTTCCAGTACGTCCAGGACGTCACCGAGCATCTGCGCGAGCACGAGCGGCTCGCCCGCGCCGAGGAGACGCTTCGGCACACCCAGAAGCTGGAGGCGGTCGGGCAACTGACCGGCGGGGTGGCGCATGACTTCAACAACATGCTGACCATCATCCGCTCGTCCGTGGATTTCCTGCGCCGCCCGAACCTCGCGGAGGAGCGGCGCACCCGCTACCTGGAAGCGGTCTCAGACACGGTGGATCGCGCTGCCAAGCTGACGAGCCAGCTCCTCGCCTTCGCCCGGCGGCAACCCCTCAAGCCCGAGATGTTCGACGTCGGTGCCCGCCTGCACGACGTGGCGGACATGCTGGGCGCGGTGACAGGCGCGCGCATCCGCATCGTCTTGGAGGTGCCGGTGGTACGCTACCACGTGCGGGCGGATGCCAGCCAGTTCGAGACCGCACTCATCAACCTCGCGGTCAACGCCCGGGACGCCATGGATGGCGAGGGCACGCTGACCCTGCGGCTCGACGGTGACCGGTCGATGCCCCGCATCCGCTCGCACGCGGGCGCGACCGGTCCTTTCGTGGCCTTGTCCGTGATGGACGGCGGGACCGGAATCGCCCCGGGACTGCTGCCGCGGATCTTTGAGCCGTTCTTCACGACGAAGTCGGTCGGAAAGGGAACGGGCCTCGGACTCAGCCAGGTCATCGGCTTCGCGAAGCAGTCGGGCGGCGACGTGGATGTCGTCAGCGAGGTGGGACACGGATCGACCTTCGTGCTCTACCTGCCCCAGGTCGATCCGCCAGCCCTTCCTCGGCACGAGCCCGACACAGGTCTCGCCGAAGCGCCTGAGGCGCCGCGCCGGCTCTGCGTCCTCGTGGTCGAGGACAATCCCGATGTCGGGCGCTTCTGCACGCAGATCCTGGAGGATCTCGGCCATGTCACCGTCTGGGCGCATGACGCCGAGGAGGCGCTCGCCGAGATCGAACGTGCACCCGCCCGGTTCGATGCCGTCTTCTCGGACGTGGTGATGCCCGGAATAGGAGGCGTCGCGTTGGCCCGGCGGTTGCGGTCGAGCCATCCCGAACTGCCGGTGATCCTGACGACCGGCTACAGCGACGCGCTGGCACAGGACGACGCGCACGGCTTCGAGGTCGTCCGCAAGCCCTACTCGGCGGCGCAGGTCGCCGGTGCCCTCCGGGCGGCGGCGCCCATACGGCGGCGTGCGTTCGCGTGACCGGTGCCGGACCGAGCCCGAGTGCGATGCGCCGGCCCTCGGTCCGGCAAGTTTCTTCTCCAAGCGTCGAGGGTGTGCGCGCTGCACCACCGGGTGGAGAACACGCTCGCCGCCGTTCAGGCCATCCCGAACGCCACCGTGCGCTCCGCCGTCTCGATGTCGGCGTTCACCCGGCCGTTCACGGGCAGGATCGTATCCCTGGCCCTGACGCGCGCGCTGATCTCTGAGGGCGAGACGCAGGTCGCCTCCGAAGGCCTGCTCCGGGCGGAACTCGCCCCGTACAACCAGGACGGCCGCTTCATGCTCCAAGGCCCGGCCCCGGCGCTGCCGTCGGAGCTGGCAGTGCCGGTCAGCGCGGCCTTGCATGAGCGGACCGCGAATGCGCTCCGGCACGGGGCGTTGGCACAGCCGGGAGGCCGTGTCACGGCGACAGGGTCGGCTGAGGGTGAGCCGGGCGAACGGCATCTCCGCTGGCTACGGAACGAGCCTGACGGATCCCCGACGCTTTCAGCCAGGGAAGGCTTCGGCACGCGGCTGCTTAGCAAGGTCCCGACCGCGCCAGCGGCGGCGGAGGTCGACGTCGCCTCCGACGCCGACGGTCGGCGCGTCGATGTCCGTGTCCCGCCCGGATCGCCTTAGGTCCAACGGCCAAGGCTCATCGGCCGCGGTCCAGCCCTGGTCGCAGGCCGAATACCGGTTTGGCGCCGGCGCGGCGGCCACCTTGTTCGACGCCACCGTCCTGGAACGGCTTCCGCACGATGCCGTCCGCCGCGACGGTGCGGGTCCGGTAACCTGAAGCGGTAGGTTGGAGAATCAAAGCCACCCGATCTTTTAACCGGGGCTCAAGCCTTGCCGTGCGCTGGTGCCCCATGGCGTTCGCTCCCACTGCCCCGCCTCCGCCAACTTGGCGTTTGATCGCGTGGCTGACCACCTCGCCGGAGCAGGTTTCCCTGGACGTGCTCACCGTCCTGCGCGGGCGCCTTGTCGTCGGGATCGGACCGCTGAGTGTGGCTGCCGTCGTGGGGGCTGCGCTCGCGAGCCTTGCCGTCCTGCGTGTTCCCGCGCCGGCCATGCTCGCTTGGCTCTGCGCCGACCTGGCACTCACCCTCGTGCGTCTCACGAGTATGCTGGCGATGCGGCGTACCCTCCGCAGCCCGGCTCGCCCGTCTGGCGGCGGATTCCCGCTCACGGACCTCTACGTGCTCAGTTCCATGCTGTGGTGCGCCCAGATCGGCTGCGGCCTCGGGTTGTGCATGGCCTCAGCCGACCCGGTGCTGGTGCCGTTCGCCTGCCTCGCCACGACGGGATTGGTGGGCGGGCTAGCAGCCCGCAATCCCGGTGCGCCGCGCATGACCGTGGTCCAGATGATCACCGTCGTCGTGCCGTTCACGATCGGTGCGATGTTGAGTGGCCAACCCTGGCTTCCGGCCCTCTGCATGCTGGCGCCGCTCTACCTCGTGGCGGTCGCGGCCGTGAACCGGCGGTTGCATGCCGACTACGTGGCGCTGCTGAGCGCTGAGCGGGCGCTGCGCCACCAAGCTCTTCACTGCGGGCTCACCGATCTGCCCAACCGCACCTTCTTCGATCAAGCTCTGACGGCCGCACTCACAGGTGCGGTCGATAAGGGCGAGCACGCAGTGGCGCTGCTCTACCTCGACCTGGACGGCTTCAAGAGCGTGAACGACACCTATGGTCACGTTGCGGGCGACGTCCTTTTACAGCAGGTTGCGAGCCGCCTCCGCCAGGTGGTCATGACCACCGACTTCGTCGCCCGTCTCGGTGGCGACGAGTTTGCCGTTTTGCTGAGTGGACAGCGTGCTGCGTCTGCCGAGGTGATGGCCAGCACGATCATCTCGACGGTGGGGCTGCCCTACGACCTCGGCCAGGGCTTATTCGTTCGGATCGGGGTAAGCGTCGGGATCTCAGATTGCGGTCCCGACGTCTGCGACAGCCACGCGCTCCTCGTGAGCGCAGACCGCGCCCTGTACACCGCCAAAGAGCGGGGCAGGGGCACTTTCCATCGCGCGGGACCCGGCCGGTACGAGAATGGCCGCACGACGAAGCCAAGCTCACGGCGGACCGCCGTCGGACGATGAGCGTCTCCACGACTGAGCAGGGCGGATCGGTCATCGCGGCGTCGGCATCACCGACATCGGAGAGATGATGGCGTTTCGAACGCGTCCTCGATCGCCCAGCGTCGCCCCTCCGCCATCGTCGGCCCCGAGAACTCCGTCGGGTGAGGCGAGCGTCTCGACGACGTCGGCGCGCACCACATCCCGCAGAGCCTCCGCATCCCAGTGCGTGCGAGCGAGGATGGCCTGCTGGCGCCAGGGACCCGCGTGGCCTCGGCCCGCATGCAGCCGGTCTTGCGCCGCGCACCCCCGAGCAGGCCGTCCAGGAAGGCGTCAGCCGTGGCGGCGACACGGCGGGGCGGCGAAGAGCGGGCGGATCCGCAACTCGGTCTGCCGCAGCGTCGTCCACCAGACATCCAGCGCCGACTCGAGCGAGGCTGAGGGTGTCGCGCTCGCCCATCCGAGACCGCTCGGATAGGAGCCGGAGCCTGCAACAGTCATGCTACGGGCGCGAATGGCGGATCGCCGCGCGTGCGGCCGGCGTGCCGGATCACGTCTGGAACGTAAAGAACGCGAGATCAGCGGCAGACTGTCAGAAAGGCTGATGCTTCGACGGGTGATTTGGAGCGGGCGATCGGGATCGAACCGACGACATTCAGCTTGGGAAGCTGACGTTCTACCACTGAACTACGCCCGCCGACATGATCGCGGGGCGGATGCGGAATGAAGGCTCCGCACGCGCCCCGTGCGCTCATGTGCGGCCATGATTTAGCAGCCGGACAGCGACGGCGTCAAACGGATTGGCTCGGGTTTGATCGTCCGTCCCGGCATCTCGGCGGTGTCCGGACGAAGGAACGTCGGGGCACCGCGGGCCGTTGCGCTCCGTTGGAGCGGCTGTGCCGCCGGAACGAGGACCCATAGCCACCATGTGCGGGATCTGCGGCGAGATCAGCTTCGACGGGCCGGCCGATCCTGCGGCCGTCCACGCCATGATGGAAAGTCTCCGGCCACGCGGCCCGGACGGCGAAGGCCTGTTCGGCTCGGGGCGGGTCGTCTTGGGCCACCGGCGGTTGAAGATCATCGACCTGTCCGAGGCCGGTCAACAGCCGATGGTGGATGCAGCTCTGGGTCTCGCCGTCGTCTTCAACGGCTGCATCTACAATTTTCGCGCGCTGCGCACCGAACTGGAAGCGAAAGGCTACGTCTTCTTCTCCACGAGCGACACCGAGGTGGTCCTCAAAGCGTATCACGCCTGGGGGAGCGCCTGCGTCACGCGCTTCTACGGCATGTTCGCTTTCGCGGTTCTGGAACGCGATTCCGGGCGCGTCGTGCTCGCCCGCGACCGGCTCGGCGTGAAGCCGCTCTACTACAGCGAGGCGAAGGGTCGCTTCCGGTTCGCCTCGTCCCTGCCGGCTTTGCTCGCCGCGGGAGATGTCGACACGGCGATCGATCCGGCGGCGCTCCACCACTACATGAGCTGGCACGCCGGCGTGCCCGCGCCGCTGACCATCCTCAGGGGCGTGCGCAAGGTCGCGCCGGCGACGATCCTCACCTTGGACAAGGACGGCGCCCGCCGCGAGGAAACCTACTGGACGGTCACGATCGGTCCGCGCGAGGCCGACCGCGGCCTGACCGAGGCCGACTGGCGCGAGGCCGTGCTCGAAACCCTGGGGACCGCCGTGGAACGCCGGCAGGTCGCCGACGTGCCCACGGGTGTCCTTCTGTCGGGCGGGCTCGACAGCTCGCTGCTCGTGGCCCTCCTGGCCCGCAATGGCCAGACGGGGCTGAAGACGTTCTCGGTCGGCTTCGACGCGGTGAACGGCGTCGAGGGTGACGAGTTCAAGTACTCGGACATCATCGCCCGCACCTTCGAGACCGATCACACCAAGCTGTCCGTCGACGGCTCGCGCACCCTGGAGGCGCTGCCCACCGCCATCGCGGCGATGTCCGAGCCGCAGATGAGCCACGACGCCGTGGCGTTCCTGCTCCTGTCGCAGGAGGTCGCCCAACACGTGACGGTGATCCAGAGCGGGCAGGGCGCCGACGAGGTGTTCGGCGGCTATCACTGGTATCCGAAGCTGATGGGCTCGACCGACCCCGTCACCGACTACGCCAGAGCCTATTTCGACCGGGACCACGCCGAGATGCGCGAGGCGCTGGCGCCCGAGATGCTCCACGGCGACTACAGCACCGACTACCTCGCGGCGTTCTTCGCGACCTCGAAAAGCGCCAGCGCCATCGACAAGACCCTGCAACTCGACCAGCAGATCATGATGGTCGACGATCCGGTGAAGCGGGTCGACAACATGACCATGGCCTGCGGCCTCGAAGCCCGCGTACCGTTCCTGGACCACGACCTCGTCGAGCTGGCGGCCCGCATTCCCGCGGAGCTGAAGGTCCGCGACGGCGGCAAGTACATCCTCAAGGAGGCGGCCCGCGCCGTCGTCCCGGCCGAGGTGATCGACCGGAAGAAGGGCTACTTCCCGGTCCCCGCGCTGAAGCACATCCGGGGCCCGTTCTTGGATTTTATCCGCGACGTGCTCGACAGGCCGGAGGCGCGCGGGCGCGGCATCTTCAACCGCGCCTATGTCGACCATCTGCTGGCCGATCCGGACGGGACTCTGACACCCAAAGGCAATTCCAAGCTCTGGCAGGTTGCACTGCTGGAGAGCTGGCTCCAGATCCACGGCATCTGAGGCGGACCGGCGCGGCACGTTTCGCGCGAAGGATTGTGATCGGCCCGGCGCTCAAGGTGCCGCGCTTTGTCCACGATCATCCCGGATCAGCCTGTCGACACGCACCCGGAGAAGCCCGTCGATGTGCCGCTGGATCGCCTATGCGGGACGCACCATTCCGCTCGAGCACTACGTCACCGAGCCGTCCCACAGTCTGGTGTCCCAGAGCATCCAGGCTCTGGAATCGACCGCGGCCACCAACGGCGACGGATTCGGGCTCGGCTGGTACGGCGATCATCCCGAGCCCGGTCGCTACCGCGAGGTGCAGCCCGCCTGGTCGGACGACAACCTGCGCTACCTGTGCCGCCACCTGCACTCGCACCTGTTCTTCGCGCATGTCCGGGCTGCGACCGGGACACCGATCACCCGGCCGAATTGTCACCCCTTCGCGTGCGGGCCGTGGCTGTTCATGCACAACGGCTATATCGGCGACTGGAACCGCCTGCGGCGGCCGGTCGAGGCGATGATCCCCGACGACCTCTATTCGTCGCGCGCCGGAAACACCGATTCGGAAGCGATCTTCCTCGGGCTGCTCGGCTGCGGCCTCATGGGACCGGGAACGCGCCGCGATCCGGTCGAGGCGACGGCGCGCGCGCTCGCGCGGCTGACCGAGTTGGTAGGCGAACACCCGTTCCGGTTCACGGCGGCCCTCGCCGACGGGCGGGATCTCTACGCCTTCCGGTACGCCGCAAACGACAAGGCCAATTCCCTCTACTACCGCGCCTCGGACGGGGGCGTGGTCATCGCCTCGGAGCCGCTCGACCGCGATCACGGCACGTGGACGGCCGTCGCGGAGAACAGCGTCCTCATCGCCCGGCGGAATGCGCCCGTGGAGATCCTGTCCCTGGCGCAGTTCGGCCTGGGCGGCGGCACGCCTGACGCGCAGATCCGCCGTCTGCGCGCCTGACCGCGCGCGGTCAGGCCACCCGTGACAGGCTTCCGGATTGCGGAGTGTGCGCCTCCCTGGCGGAATCGTAGGCGCGGTTGCGCAGCGCCGTCTCGCTGGGCAGCTGCTCGATGACGTTGCCGGACGAGGGATCCACGACCTGGAAGACGATCGCGCTGGTGTCGGGATCCTGGATGTAGCGCGCCTTGTTCCCGGCCGAGCCGATGTCGAGCTTGACCGCCGGCGCGAGCGCGGGGGCAGCGGTCTGGGATGCGGATGTGTCCTGCGTCGGGGCCGCGGCGGCTGTCGCCGCGAGCGCGTCGAGGCCCTGGGGGCCCGGTGTCGAACTGGCGAGCGGGCGGATCTCCATGACTGATCTCCTGCGATCCTGTGATCGGAGGATTCAGTCGAGACGCTGCCTAAGCGTCCCTTAACGCGGCGCGCTCGTCCACCGGATGCGACGTCCGGTTCGGGCATGCGATGAACGTTCCGTTACCGCGCCGACACAAATCCATGCTGTTTTCCCCTCCCGCGGGGGACTCGCGACGGGGTCCGTCCGCCCCTGGAGACGGAGGCCCGGATGCGCAGCGTCGCCGCATTGGTGCTCGTGGCCGCGGCCCTGCCGCTCGTCGCGCCGGATGCCGGCTTAGCATCCGCGGCGGGCGAATCCTTCGTCCGGCGGCATCGATGCGCGGTCGTGGCGCGGCTCGACGCCATCCACCGGCGCGGTCCCGTCGACCAGTCGCGCGACCGATTCATCGTCGTCTCACTGCACGACCAGCCGCAGCATTACGTCCAGTGCATGTTCGGGGCTCGCGATTCCCGGATGTTCTGCGAGGCCGCCTCCGGCGCCTACGGGGCGGCCGGTGAGAGCGGGCTGCGTCTCGGCGCGTCCGCACGGGAGGCCCTGAGAGCTCTCCGTTTCGTCCAAGACAATCCCCGGGAGAACTACGCCCGCACCATCGATCTCGGAGACCCGCCCGATCTCGGGCTCGCCGCCGATCTGATGCTCTCGGCCCTGCACGAGGCCTACGGCGCCCGTCCGGGATCCGAACTTCAGATCGAGGCGCCGAAGGGCGGCAATCCGGAGACAGAGTGCGGCACGCCCGTGTCCTGAGCGGACCGGGCGTGCCGGTTCCTCACTCCGCCGCGTCGACGTAGAGCTTCCCGCCTTCGGCGAGGAATTCCTGCGACTTCGCCTTCATGCCGGCCTCGGCCTCGGCCTTGGACATCGCGGGCGCCGCGCCCACGACCTCGCCGGCCTCCTCCATCGCCAGCACCTCGGCGCGCAGGTCCTGCGTGATCTTCATCGAGCAGAATTTCGGCCCGCACATCGAGCAGAAATGCGCGACCTTGTGGGCGTCCTTCGGCAGCGTCTCGTCGTGGAAGCGCCGGGCCGTATCCGGATCGAGGCCCAGGTTGAACTGGTCCTCCCAGCGGAAGTCGAACCGGGCGCGGCTCAGGGCGTCGTCGCGCAGCTGCGCGGCGGGGTGCCCCTTGGCGAGGTCGGCGGCGTGGGCGGCGATCTTGTAGGTGATGACGCCGGTCTTCACGTCGTCCCGGTCGGGCAGGCCGAGATGCTCCTTCGGGGTGACGTAGCAGAGCATCGCGGTCCCGAACCAGCCGATCATCGCGGCGCCGATGCCCGAGGTGATGTGGTCGTAGCCCGGCGCGATGTCGGTGGTCAGCGGGCCGAGGGTGTAGAACGGCGCCTCGCCGCATTCCTTCAGCTGCTTCTCCATGTTGACCTTGATCTTGTGCATCGGCACGTGGCCGGGGCCCTCGATCATCACCTGGCAGCCCTTGTCCCAGGCGACCTTGGTCAACTCGCCCAACGTCTCCAGCTCGCCGAACTGCGCGGCGTCGTTGGCGTCGGCGATCGAGCCCGGACGCAGGCCGTCGCCCAGCGAGAACGACACGTCGTAGGCCCGCATGATGTCGCAGATCTCGTCGAACCGCTCGTAGAGGAACGATTCCCGGTGCCCGGCGAGGCACCAGCGGGCCATGATCGAGCCGCCGCGGGACACGATGCCGGTGACGCGCCGCGCGGTCAGCGGCACGTGGGCGAGGCGCACCCCGGCATGGATGGTGAAGTAGTCGATGCCCTGCTCGGCCTGCTCGATGAGCGTGTCCTTGAACACCTCCCAGTCGAGCTTGAGCGGATCGCCGCCGACCTTCTCCAGGGCCTGGTAGATCGGCACCGTGCCGATCGGGACCGGGCTGTTGCGGATGATCCACGAGCGGATGTTGTGGATGTTGCGGCCGGTGGACAGGTCCATGACCGTGTCGGCACCCCAGCGGATCGACCAGACCAGCTTCTCGACCTCTTCCGCCGCCGAGGAGGTGACCGCCGAGTTGCCGATATTGGCGTTGATCTTGACCAGGAAGTTCCGGCCGATCGCCATCGGCTCCAACTCGGTGTGGTTGATGTTGGCCGGGATGATCGCCCGGCCGCGGGCGATCTCGTCGCGCACGAATTCGGGGGTGATGAAGGGCGGCACCGAGGCGCCGAAGCTCTGGCCGTCGGCGAGCGCGGCCTGCGCCCCCTCCAGCATCTGCTCGCGGCAGGCATTCTCGCGATGGGCGACGTAGATCATCTCCTCGGTGATGATCCCGGCGCGGGCGAACTCGTACTGCGTCACCATCTGGCCGGGCGCCGCCTTGCGGATCGTCCGCTCGGCAGGGCAGGGGGCCACGAGCTTGTCGCCCGCGAAGCCGTTATCCTCGGGCTTGACCGCCCGGGGCTCGACAGCCGCATAGCCGCGGGCGGCGATCCAGGGCTCGCGCACGCCGGGCAGGCCGGCGTTGAGATCGACGCGTGCGTCGGTCTCGGTGTAGGGGCCCGACGGGTCGTAGACCCGCACCGGTTCCTCCTTCGGATCGGAGAGGACGATCTCGCGGTAGGGCACGCGGATGTCCGGCCGCCCGGCCGGGCTCGCATAGACCTTGCGCGATCCGGTGACCGGACCGGTGGTCACGGCCTCGGGGCTGCCTTTCACGTCCTTCGGGAGAACGGGTGCGTTCATCGTGGGCCTCTCCTCTTGTTGGAGCGGTCCGGTCCACGCGATGGCTGAGATGAGATCCGGCCGCGCGACGCGCGACCGCAGGTTCCCGTCCCTCCGCCGGTATGAGCCGGATCAGGTTCAAGGGTCAGGGCCGCGTGCCCAATCTCAGCCCTCTGCAGGGCCCCCCTCGGAACGGTTCCAGACTCGGGCGCGCGGCCCGCTTTGTCAATGCTGGTCGCACGCCCTAGAAAACACGGACCGATCTCCGTCCCGTCGCGGGCGCTTGCCGCCGCTCTCCTCCCTCGCTCCGCATGCGCCTTCTCGCCGGCCTCGTGCTCGCTGCGGTCCTGCTCTACGGCTTGGCGCTGCTCGGGCTCGCCCTCGGCCAGCGCCGGCTGCTCTATCCGGGCGCCTATCGGTCACCGCCGCCCTGGGCGGCGCCGCCTGATGTCACCGCCATCACGGTGCAGACCCCGGATGGCGAGAGGCTGCACGCCCTGTGGCGACCGCCGCGGCCGGGTTGCGGCGTGGTCGTCAGCTTCCACGGCAACGGCTCCCGCCCGGAGCCGCATGCGGAGCGATTCGCGGCCGGGCCCTGGCGCGCGGCCGGCTGGGGCCTGCTGGCGCCCGCCTATCGGGGCTATCCCGGCTCGACCGGGCGCCCCAGCGAGACCGGCCTCATCCGTGACGGCTTGGCGGCGGTGGCGGCTGCCGCGGAGCGCGCTCCGGATGCGTCGATCCTGCTGCACGGCCACTCGCTCGGTGCGGCCGTGGCCGTCGCGGTCGCCGGCCATATGACCTCGCTCGGGCTCTATCTCGAAGCGCCGTTCGACTCGATGACCCGAGTCGTGCGGCTGCATGCCCCTCTGGTCCCGTCCCGGCTCCTGCGCGACACCTTCCGCTCTGATCTGCGCATTCGCGCGGGGACCGAACCGGTGCTGATCGTGCAGGGCCGCGACGACCCGGTGGTGCCGGCCAAGCTCGCGCAAGCGCTTGCTGCGGCGGCCGGCTCCCGCGCCCGGATCGACCTGGTTCCGGGCGATCACGTCTCGATCCTGGTCCGTCGGGATCACGAAGCCGCGGCACTGTTCGGCGCGCGCGTGCGGAGCGGCTGTACCGCCGCGGCCGCCGAACGGTGAAGGCGAGAGGGGGGAGCAGGTGGTCGGACGGCGATCCCGGCGCTGGAGCGCCGATGATCCCGGGGTGCCGGGATCCACGACCCGGACCGATCCGGTCTGCCCGCTCTGCGAGAGGCCGATCCCGCCGCGGGCGCGTTCCAGCCTCCACCACCTGACCCCGAAGCTGAAGGGCGGCACGCATCGCGGGACAGTGCGGCTGCACCAGATCTGCCATTCCGCCATTCACGCGCGCTACAGCGAGGCCGAGATCGCGCGGCGGCTGGCCGATGTGGCGGCATTGCTGTCCGATCCCGAGATCGCCCGTTTCGTGGCATGGGTGCGCGACAAGCCCGACGACTTTCACGCTGCCACGCGCATGACCCGCGACAGGCGTGGAGCCCGGCGCCGGCCCTGAGCGCCCGATCCCGCGCTTCGACGCCACCCCGCCAGAACACCGGAATGCCGTGCGGCTGACGCCCCGTGTTTACCGGGCGTTCGGTAAACCCGCAGGTTTGCCACGCGACGGCGCGATCCCGTCAACCTTGCCGATGCACACTGGCCCGATCGTGGGGGCTTGGGCGATGAGGCAGCCGGAAAGTGCGAGCGATCGCCTCGCATGGGTCGATATCGCCAAGGGCATCTGCATCCTGCTGGTGGTGATGATGCATGCCGTCACCGGCACCGGCGAGGCTATGGGCGGCGTCGGCTTTCTTCACCCGGTCGTCGCCTTCGCGAAGCCGTTCCGGATCCCGGACTTCTTCCTCCTGTCCGGCCTGTTCATGGGCCGGGTGATCGACCGGGACTGGCGCCTCTTCTCCGACCGTCGCGTGATCCACTTCGCCTATTTCTACCTGCTGTGGCTCGTGATCCAGTCGGCGGCCCGCTACGGGAAGATCGTGGGCGACGCCGGACCCGCAGCGTTCGCCGCCCATCTCGCAGACGCCCTGGTCGAGCCCTATTCCAGCCTGTGGTTCATCTACCTGCTGGCGGTGTTCTCGGTGGTGACCAAGGTGCTCCGCCGAATACCTGTGGCTTGGCTGCTGGCGGGGGCCGCCCTGCTGCAGATCGCCGACATCCGCAGCGACTCGACCCTGATCGAGGAGTTCTGCGCTCGGTACGTCTACTTCGTCGCCGGCTACGTCTTCGCCGAACGGATCTTCACCCTGGCCAGCGCGGCTCATCGACGGGTCGGCTTGGCCCTGTGCGGCCTCGTGGCCTGGAGCGCGGTCGAGGGATGGCTCGCCCTGACCCCGTCGCGTTTTGCCGCCTATCCTACCCTGGCCAGCCTGCCGCTGGTCAGCCTCGCGCTCGGCGGGGCCGGCGCCTTGGCGATCGTGGTTGCGGCTGCGCTGATCGGGCGGGCGGGCGGTCCGATCACCGAAGCGATCAGAACCTGCGGCCAGCGCTCGATCGTGATCTACCTGGCGTTCTCGCTGCCGATGGCGGCAACACGGGAGATCCTCGTGCGCAGCGGCGTCATCACCGACATCGGCCTCGCGGGCCTGACGGTCATGGCGGCGGCGGTGCTGGCGCCCCTGGCGCTGGAACGGCTCGTCCGCGGCACGCCGCTCGCCATGCTGTTCGTGCGGCCCGGCCGGTTCCGGCTCGCCACCGGCCACGGGCGTGCGCGGCCGGTCCTGCAGGCGACCTGACGCGCGGGCTCACACCGCGAAGGTGAGGCCGATCCGGCGGCTGCGCCGCCACGCCACGGCAACCGGCCGCGGCGCGCCATCCTCGGTCAGGCGCAGCCGAAAGCGGTCCGGCACGGCCTGTTCGTCCTCCACCTCGATCTGGGCGCCCGTCTCGGTCACGTCCCAGACCAGGCAGCCCACTTCACCGCAGGCGAGCAACAGGGTGCCGAACGTGAAGGCATTCTTCCGGAAAACGCTGCGGCGATTCTCCGTCACGAGCCCCTCCATCGGTGTTGCGGGCCTGCGGAGCCCGGCTCCGAGGCGCGGAACGATGCCGGACGGCGGTTAATGGGCCGGATACGACGGGACGCCCGATCGCGACGACCGGGATCAATAATCGTCCGGTTCGTCCCGATAGCGCCGCCGCCCAGGCCCGTAATCATCCTCGTCGGGGCGCCGGACCGGCGGGCGATCGTAGTCGCGGCCGTCGCGGTACATGTCGCGGCGCGGCCGGTCGCCATCGTCGCTCCGGTCGCGATCGTAGTTGCCGCGTGCCGAGATCCGCGGCGCGTACCAGCAGCTCTTCGCCTGGCCCGGCGCGGGATCGCCGAAGGTCTGGCTGTTGCACGGGACAGCGCCGCCCTGCGGGAAGGGCCGCCCGTTGGTCCGTCCGGGCACGCCGAAATACACGTTGGTCGGATAGGGCATCCGGCAGACGCCGCCCTCCTGGGCGCAGCCGACGAGATTCACCGTGTCGAGCTGGTAGGCGCCTGCCGGCGCGGGCGCCAGCAGCGCTGAGCCCAGTGTGAGCGCCCCGAAGGCCGGACCGATCCGATTGAACATGCCCCCGATTCCCCCTTGGTTCGTGGCAACGGGGCCGAATAATCCGGCTGATGGCTTCCGGCCAGCGGCAGCGCTCGCTATGGCGTCGCCGGGGCACGGTCGTCCTCGCCGGTCCGGGCGGACACGGGGCTTTTGACGGCGAGCGGGCGCCCCCGCCTCGCTGACCGGGAAACGACGCTTCGGGAGGCGTTGATGAGGGATGCGTCCGCGCAGGAGCTTCTGCTGCTCAGCGCGCTGCAGGAATGTCGGATTCAGTTGGAGGCCGCCCGCAGCGACGAGCCGAGCCGAGCCGCCATCCGGCACGAGCTCGAGGCGGCGCTCCAGCGCGAAGAGGCTCTCAAGGTGGAGATCGCGCAGGAGCGGGAGCGCACGGAGGCGGTGCGCCTCGTCCTTTCGGCGTTCGCGATGAGCATGCGGCGGTTCGGTCTGCGCCGGCGGCTCTTTCTGGCCCGTATCGCCCGGCTGGGCCGCGAGACGCCGGATTCCGGTCCGCAGGCGGTGCGACATCTCGTGCTGCTCGCGGAGGCGCGACGCGTCCTCGGCACGGCGCCGTCGGCGGATCCGCACCCCGAGCGCTGACGTGCTTCGGGTCGCGCGATGCAGAACGGGTTGCGAACGCATCGATAACGGCCCCTTAAACTGCCGCATTTAGCGTGCGGAAACCATCACGGGTCGCACGGGACCCGCGCTGCGGTTCGGATCAATCGAAGACGGGATGCATGGCCAAGGGTCGGGGCAGGATTGAGCCGAACTTCGACGTGCCCGAGGGGCGCCTGAGGGATCGCGGCGAACTCGATCTGCGCCTGTCCCGGGAAGACCGTCCCGGAACAGGAGATGGCGTGGCGAAGCGATCGGGCGGGACGGGTCGGCCGCCGGCCAGGACGACGGGTCGGTCCAAAACCTCGGGTCGGACCCGGCGGCGCCGGTCCTGGCTCGGCCGGCTGATCTACGGAACGGTGGTGCTCGGCCTGTGGGCGGTGATCGGCCTGGCCGGGCTCATCGCCTATCACGCCTCCCAGCTGCCCCCGATCGACCAGCTCGCCGTGCCCAAGCGGCCGCCCAACATCGCGATCCTCGCGAGCGACGGCTCGCTGCTGGCCAACCGCGGCGAGACCGGGGGCCGGGTGGTCTCGATCAAGGAATTGCCGCCGTATCTGCCCCGCGCCTTCGTGGCGATCGAGGACCGGCGCTTCTACCAGCATTTCGGCGTCGATCCGGTCGGTATCGTCCGCGCCGTCGCGCAGAACCTGACCCGGCGCGGTGTCGCGCAGGGCGGCTCCACGCTCACGCAGCAGCTCGCCAAGAACCTCTTCCTGACTCCGGAGCGCTCGGCCTCGCGCAAGATCCAGGAGGCGATCCTCGCCCTCTGGCTGGAGCACAAATACACCAAGGACGAGATCCTCGAACTCTACCTGAACCGGGTCTATTTCGGCGCCGGCGCCTACGGCGTCGAGGCCGCGGCCCAGCGGTATTTCGGCAAGCCCGCCAAGGAGGTGTCCCTCGCCCAGGCCGCCATGCTGGGCGGCCTCGTGCAGGCCCCCTCGCGCCTGGCTCCGAACCGCAACCTTCCGGCCGCCCAGGCCCGCGCCGCGCAGGTGCTCGCCGCCATGCAGGAACTCGGCTTCGCCTCCGCGCAGGACGTGAAGGTCGCCCTGGCGCAGCCAGCCAAACCCGCCAATGCGCGGGGCGGTGGCTCGGCCAACTACGTCGCCGACCTCGTGATGGACGTGCTCGACGACTACGTCGGCAAGTTCGACACCGACATCACGGTCCACACCACGGTCGATACCGGTCTGCAGGCCGCAGCCGAGAAGGCGCTGACCGACGAGCTCAATTCCAAGGGCGCGCGCTTCAACGTGAGCCAGGGCGCGATGGTCTCGATGCGGCCCGACGGCGCGATCCGCGCGCTGATCGGCGGCCGCGATTATGCCCAGAGCCAGTTCAACCGCGCCACGACGGCCAAGCGTCAGCCCGGGTCGTCGTTCAAGCCGTTCGTGTATCTCACCGCCGTCGAGCACGGTGCGACGCCCGACACGGTGCGGGAAGACGCCCCGATCCGCATCGGCAACTGGGCGCCGGAGAACTACTCGCATCGGTACGAGGGACCGGTCACCCTGCGCACGGCGCTGGCGCATTCCCTCAACACCGTCGCGGTGCGCCTTGGGCAGGAGGTCGGCCCGAAGGCGGTCGTGCAGACGGCGCAGCGGCTCGGCATCACGTCGCCGCTCCAGGCCAACGGTTCGATCGCCCTCGGAACCTCCGAGGTGACGCTTCTGGAGATGGCCGGCGCCTACGGAGCCTTCGCCAACGGCGGCACCGGCGTGATCCCCTACGTGGTCACCTCCGTGAAAGGCGCCGACGGCAAGGTGCTCTACAAGCGGGCCGATAGCGGGCTCGGCCGGGTCATCGACGCGAATGCCGACGGCATGATGAACGCGATGATGCACGAGACCTTCGTGTCGGGCACCGCCAAGAAGGCCGACATCCCGGGCTGGGACCTCGCCGGCAAGACCGGAACGAGCCAGGATTTCCGCGACGCGTGGTTCATGGGCTTCTCCGGCAGCCTCGTGACCGGAGTCTGGCTCGGCAACGATGACGGCGAGCCGACCAAGAAGGTCTCCGGCGGCAACCTGCCCGCGGAGATCTGGAAGGCCTACATGACCCAGGCGCTGAAGGGTCAGACGCCGGTCCCGCTCCCCGGCTTGAACCGCTGGCGCAGGGCGCCGGAGACCACCGCCTCCGTGGCCAGTGCCGCTCCGGGCGCGCCGACCGGGATCCTCGGGCAGATCTTCGGGGAGCCTGAGGCGCCCGCGCCCCGTCCGGCTGCGCCGGCGCGCCGCGCGCAGAAAGACGACCGCAACTTCATCGAGAAGCTCTTCGGGATCGGCGATTGACCACAATCCGTCCGCTCCGCCTGGGCGCAGTCTCGCGTCCCGGGCGTGTGGCCCGCGTCCGATCCGGAGCCTGACGGGATCGGGAGGGCGGAACAGCGAAGCGTGTCCCGTCCGGATTCTGCGGCCTGCATTGTCTTCCCGTGCCGATTTATCGGTTGATAATCTTCATAGTCAGACCTTTTTCAATCTTCGGGTGTGAAGCTTCGCGGTGATCATAGATCCGGCGACCGCGAGCGCGCGTTCGGCCGCAGCCGTAGCGACGCGACCTTGATGATCCTGCGATCGGCCGCCACAGCGCTTCGCGCACATCTCGCTGACCGCGCCACCCGCCTGATCGCGTCCGCCGGCGCGATCCTGCTCGTGTGCCTGACCCTGCTCGGCACCTATCTCTGCGTAGACCTGCGCGACATCGCTTGGCACGACGCGAGGCGCAACGCGGCGAACCTGCTGTCGGTGATCGAGGAAGCCGTCGGCCACAGCATCCGGGCCTACGATCTGTCCCTGCGTGAGACGGCGCGCCTCGCGACCCGGCCGGACATCGTCGCCCTCGAGCCGGGGCTGAAGCGCCTCGCCCTGTTCAGCACCGGCGATGCGGGTTCAGGCTTGGGCCCGCTCGCCGTCACGGACGCGCACGGCCGCGTTCAGATCACGAGCGACCCGAACCGGACACCTCAGTTCGACCTCAGCACTCTGCCCGAGTTCCAGGCTCTTCGCGCCGAGCCGGGGGCGGGTCTGATTCTGACCGGGCCGACCCGCTCCCGCATGACGGGGCGGCAGATCATCCGCATGACACGGCGGATCGAGGCGCCGGATGGCAGCTTCGCCGGCATCGTGACAGGTTCGATCGTGCTGGAGCATTTCCAGGCGCTGTTCGACCGCCTGCGTTTCGACGAGGGGCTCACCATCAACGTGTTTCATCAGGACGGGACGCTCCTGATCCGCGCGCCCGCGAGCCCCGCGGCCCTCGGCCGGAACATCAGCGCCAGCCCCGGCTATCAGCGCTATCGTGCGCAGGAACAGGGGGCGTTTCTGACCCGCTCCGCTCTCGACGGGGTGCCGCGGCTCTATGCGTTCTCCAATCTCCACGATCTGCCGCTGATCGTGACGGTGGCCACCGACGTCGCGAGCATCGAGGCCCGGTGGGTCTACAAGGCGGCCATCATCGCGGCCCTGATCCTGTGCCTGAACGTGCTGACCTTCGGGCTGACGATCCTGCTGCATCGGGAGGTCGGACGACGCGCGGCCGCCGAGGCGTGCACGCGGGAGGCCAATACCGCGCTCGCGGCGCTGGCTCGGACCGACGGCCTGACGGGTTTGCCGAACCGGCGCAGCTACGACGAGCACGTCGCCCTGGAGTGGACGCGCGCAGCCCAGCTCGGCTTGCCGCTGGGGCTGATGATCGTCGATGCGGACCATTTCAAGCAGTTCAACGACCGGTTCGGGCATCGGCGCGGCGACGAGGTTCTCAGGGCGGTGGCGGATTGCCTGCGCCTGACGCGCGCGCATGGCAGCCTCAGCTTCCGGATCGGCGGCGAGGAATTCGTGGTGCTGCTGCCGGGTCTCGACGCCGAGGCAGCGTGCCACGCGGCCGAGCGCATCCGGAGGGCTGTGGTCAATCTGCAGATCGCGCACGCCCCGGAGATCGGAGGGGTCGCCACCGTCAGCATCGGCGTCGCGAGCGCCGATCCGGGCTCGGGTGACACGCCCGACAGCCTGTTCGTGGCAGCGGATGCTGCCCTCTATGCCGCGAAGACGGCCGGACGAAACCGGGTTCGCGCGGCGCCTCAACGGGAGCCCGACCCGATCGTCCGGCGCGCCTGACGCGGTATGCGGCTCAGAGCATCGGCAGCATCCTCGGGCGCGGACCGCGCGGGAAATGCGCGTCGATCATGGCGATCTCGGCCGATCCAAGATGCAGATCGGCCGCGCCGGCATTCTCGACGGCCCGGCCCGGACGGCTCGTCTTGGGGATCGTGAAGGTCCCGGGCCTGCGGGTCAGGAAGGCGAGGGCCACGGCGTAGGGCGTCGTGTCGTGGGCACGGGCGATGCCGTCCAGCGCGCGGCCGCCGGCGCTCGCGGGATCGGGGAATTCGCCGCTGCCGAACGGCGAGTACCCGACCATCGCGACGCCGTGCCGCTCACACCAGGGCAGCACGGCGTGCTCGATCGCGCGCTCGTTCAGATGGTAGAGGACTTGATTGCAGGCGATCCGGTCAGGCCCGGCGATGGCGAGCGCCCGGTCGAGATCCTCGACGTCGAAATTGCTCACGCCCCAGGACAGGATCTTCCCGGCCCGACGCAGTTCCTCGAAGCCGGCGATCGTCTCTTCCAGGGGGTGCTGGCCGGGCCAGTGCAGCAGGTAGCTGTCGAGCCGGTCGGTCCGCAGGCGGCGCAGGGAGGCCTCGCAGGCGCGCGCGACACCGCGGCGTGTGGCGTTGCCCGGCACTACCTTGGAGACGAGGAAGATCTCCTCCCGGCAATCCGCAATGGCCTCGGCGACGATCGCCTCGGCATCGCCATACATCTCGGCGGTGTCGATATGGGTCATGCCGGCGTCGATGCCGGCCCGAAGCGTGCGCACCGCGTCCGCACGGTCCGCACTGTCGATGTGCCACGTGCCCTGGCCGATCACCGGCACCGGGACACGCGTCGCGCCGAAGCTCCTGGCGTACATGGCAGCGCTCCCTTCCCTGTCGCCACATGTGTTGGGGGTGCACCCGAAGGGCACGGCACCCGGCCGGCGCGTCGCGGCTCTGCCGCCCATCCGCCGGCACGCCTTACTCGCGCCATCTTGGGGGGATGAGCAATGGGCTGCGCGTGTCCGCGGCGCTCAACTTTAGGCCATTGTCCGAAGTCGAGCCTCGAGGGCCCGCGAGCCTGCGCCTCCACGTACCGCGCCCCTGCGCGCCGGTCACGCGGAACCCGGTCCGGGGCGCGGTCAGTCGGTTGGCCATGCTGGAGATGCGCCGATGCTGCCGGCCCACCGGATGTTCTGGGGTCTGATCCTGCTGGCCGCGGCCGGAGCGGGACTGCTCTACAACATCATCTTCGCGGCCGGCGCGTCGCCGCTGGCCGGATTCACCTACGGCCTCTGCATGGGCGCGACGGTCCTGGCCTTCGATCGCGGGCTGATCCTGGCCGGTCTGCAGGCCCGCATCCGGCGGTTCCCGGCCTGGCTCTACGTGCCGGCCGCCGAACTCGCCTACGTGCTGATGATCATGGCGGGCAACGCGCTCGGCGGCTTGGTCGTGTGGGCCTTCGCCCTCACGCCCGACGATCTGGCCTCGGCGACCCGGATGACCGCACGGGTCCTCGCCTACGCGCTGGCCGTGTCCGGGCTCCTCGTGTTCGTGATCCGGATGCGCGACCTCGTCGGCGGCGAGGTCTTCGTGAATTTCATGATCGGCCGCTACCACAAGCCGGTGGCGGAGGAGCGGATCTTCCTGTTCCTCGACGTGGTCGGATCGACCGCCTTCGCGGAGGCGCATGGTGACCTGCGCGCCCAGGAATATCTCGGGGCGGTCTTCGCGACGCTCGCGGAACCGGTGCGGCGCAACGGCGGCTCTGTCGACGATTATGTCGGGGATCTCGCCATGGTGACGTGGCCGATGGCCCGCGGTCTGAAGGACGCGCGCTGTGTGACCTGCCTGTTCGACGTGCTCGACCGGATCGAGGCCGATGCCGCGGCGTGGACAGCCCGGTTCGGGACGGTGCCGCAACTCCGGGCGGCGCTGCATGGCGGCTCCGTGGTTACGGCGGAGGTCGGCGTCGACCGGCACAAGATCGCGTATTTCGGCGACGCCGTGAACGTGACGTCGCGGATCGAGGCCCTGTGCCGCCCGCTGGGCGTCGGCATCCTGATCTCGCAGGACCTCCTGGGACGGCTGCCCCGTCTCCCCTCCGGCGTGCGGGCGCGATCCCTCGGCGCCCATGCCCTGCGGGGCCGCGGTGCACCGCTTGCTGTGGCCACGCTGGAGCGGGGTTCCGTCGGGGCCGCGCCCGTCGAGGACCTCACGGCGCGCCGGGTGGCGGGGGCGCGCTGATGGCGCAGACCGGAGCCGCGCGCTCGACCGCGCTGACGACGTTGAAGATGGCGCTGCGCTTCGGACTGCCTCTCGCCGGCCTGCTGGTGTTCGGCCGCGCCGTCGTGCTCTCGGTCGGCGGCGATATCGAGCGCTGGCAGTTCGCGCTGGGTGTTCTCCTGATCCTGGCGGGCTTCACGTCGAAGCTCGTACCCCGGTCATGAGCGCCGAACGGGCGATGCCGCCGATCTACCTCGATGCCGATGCCTGCCCGGTCAAGGACGAGACCTATCGGGTGGCCGCGCGCTACGGGCTGACGGTCCACGTCGTCGCCAACAGCGTGCTGAATCTGCCGCGCGAACCCTGGATCGTGCGAGTCGTGGTCGGCTCGGCCCTCGACGCCGCGGATGACTGGATCGCCGCGCGCGCCGGAGCCGGAAGCATCGTGCTCACGGCCGACGTGCCGCTCGCTGCACGGTGCGTGAAGGCCGGCGCGACGGTGCTGGCCTTCACCGGTAAGCCGTTCAGCGAGGCGTCGATCGGCATGGCGCTCGCAACGCGCGACCTGATGCAGTCCCTGCGCGAGGCCGGAACCATCACCGGCGGGCCGAAGCCCTTCTCACGCGCGGATCGGTCGGCCTTCCTGTCGGCCCTGGACCGCGCCGTGAACCGGATCCTCCGGGCGGCCCCTCGCGCCGGCTGACGGGAAACGGGCGCGTCAGCGCGCCCTTCAGCCCTGGGCGGCGGGGACGAGGGCTCTCAGCGCCTCGTTGATGCGGTCCTGCCAGCCCGGTCCATCCTTCTGGAAATGGGCGAGCACGGCGCTGTCGAGGCGCAGGCTGACGACCTCCCGCGATCCCCGGCACGCGGGAGGTCGTCAGCCCTGTCTCTTATACACATCTGACGCTGCCGACGAAGAGGATAGTGT
>CAXDNE010000034.1:0-36441 GCA_963990595.1 uncultured Methylobacterium sp. | reverse complement strand
GTCCCATCCCGCCCCGTTCGCCGGCCGTCGCGCCTCCGCCGTCCCGTGCGCAGGTGGCGGCCGCGGACCGGTCGATGGCGGTGCCGACCGCGACGCCGCCGGCACCGGCACAGTCCGGCGGGAGCCCTCGCCCGTCCGTCTCCATTCCTCGGTTCGACAAGCCGGGCTCGGTGGACGCATCGGTCATGGCCGCGACCACCCTCCGTCCCGCGCTCGCGCTAACGGAGGAGGCCGAGAGCCTTGCGGAAGCCGCTCGTACCGATACCGAGCGGCCGAACCGCTTCCAGGCCAGATACCGCCCGGCCAGCCGCGTCGGTAAGCCGATCGCCATGATCCCGGCGAACCTCGCCGCCCCGACGGCCAAGGCTCTCGCTCGCGTCGTGGACGAGGTCGGCGACATCGACACCTTCACCGCCGACCGTCTCGGCTGGTCGGTGGCCAGGATGGCCGAAGTCCTCTCCCCCGAGCAGGTCGACGCGGTCGCCCTGGCTCTCCATGCCGCGGACCGCAAACGGGGTCTCATCGTCGCCGATCAGACCGGCCTGGGCAAAGGCCGCGTCATGGCGGCCATCATCCGGGCCTCGATCCTGTCCGGCAGGCGCGTGGTCTTCTTCACCGAGAAGGAGAACCTCTTCAGCGACATCTGGCGGGATCTGCGCGACATCGGCAGCGACGAGCTCGTGGGTCGACCGTTCATCCTCAACACGGGATCGCGCATCGTCGATACGGCGTCCCCGGACAGCGAGGTCCTCCATACGGCGCTGAAGGCCTCCGAGCTGAAGAAGGTGATCTCCGCCGGCGTGCCACCCGAGGGCTACAGCCTGTTCCTGGCGACCTACAGCCAGCTGAACCGCCCCGGGCCGAAGGTCGACTTCCTCGCAGCGTGCGTGGAGGAAGGCCACGCGATCGTCGACGAATGCCACAACGCGGCCGGCGACTCGGCGACCTCCGCCGGCGTCGGGCGCATCCTCGGGACTTCGCGCTCGTCCACCTACTCCTCGGCCACGTTCGCCCGCGGTGCCGAGAACCTCGCCACCTACCGTCCCGTGCTGCCGCCCTCCCTGCGGGACGCGGACCTCGTGCACCTCTACAAGGCCGGCGGCCACGCCTTCGCCGAGGCGCTCTCGCAGGCGCTCGCGGAGGAGGGCGTCCTCATCCGTCGCGAGCACGATCTCTCGAACATCCGCATCGAGGTCCGCGACGATCTCGCCCGGCTCGACCGCAACCGCAGCTACGCGGACGCCCTCTCTCCGATCCTGGCCGACCTCGCGCGGCTGTCGCGCATCGTCGACGCCCTCGCCGACCGGCAGAACGAGCGGAACGAGGACGTCGTCGCCCAGGCCGGATCGGCCACGGAACGCAAAGCCGTGAAGGAGAAGTGGTACACGATCAACTTCGGCGCCTGCCTGTCGGGGATCATGCGCCAGTTCCAGACGGCGCTCGAGGTCGACTTCTGCGTCGAGACCTGCGTCGACGCCCTCAGGAACGACGTGAAGCCCGTCGTGGTCATCGAGACCACGATGGAGGCGCTGATGCGCCAGCTCGCGGAGGCGGCCGAGGCCGCGGACCCGGATGCCGCCGACGCGGACGTGGCCGAGCCCGTGTCCGACGGCGACGACGGCCCGGCCGAGGAAGGGGAGCGGGCGCCCGACTTCCGCGACGCCCTGCGTCTCATGGTCGATCGGATGTCCCACCTGATCGTCAAACGCGACAAGGCGGATCCCGAGCGGGTTCCGGCCGAGCACGACGACGTCCGATCCCTGCGCGGCAGCCTGCTGGACAGGATCGAGGCCTTCCCAGAGCTCCCGTTCTCGCCGATCGACGAGGTCCGCAACCGCGTCGAGGCGGCGGGCCAATACCTGTACGAGCAGGGCGAGATCCCGGCCCCTTGGGTCATGGACGAGATCTCGGCGCGGGGCATGAAGGTCGACCGCGGCCGGTACGTGCCGATGCCGCCGCGCGACCGCAACACGGTCATCGCCGGCTTCAACGGCGGCCGGATCGACGGCCTGGTGGTGACCCGGGCGGGGTCGACCGGCCTCTCGCTCCACGCCAGCGAGAAGGTCGCGGACCGGCGCCAGCGGCTGATGATCGAGCACCAGATCCCGGCGAACGTCGTCGAGCGCGTCCAGTTCTGGGGGCGGGTCAACCGGCGCGGGCAGGTCAACGAGCCCGGCTTCGCCACGCTCTCGACCGGCCTGCCGATGCAGGCTCGTCCGTTGGCGATGCAGAACAAGAAGGTCGCCGATCTCTCCGCCAACGTGTCCGGGAGCGCCGACAACGCCACGTCGATGGACGTCCCGGACATCCTCGACACGATCGGCAACGAGATCGCGCGGGCCCTCCTGGAGGAGCGGCCGTCGCTCGCCGAGCGCATGTGCATCGCCATGAAGGTCGACCCCGAGGCCGCCGACGCCGAACTCTACTTCGTGAACAAGATCCTGCAGCGCCTGGTCCTGCTGTCGTCGGAGGAGCAGGACGCGCTGTTCGCCGAAATGCTCGACCTGTACGGCGACCGCGTGCGCGAGATGGAGGCGGTCGGCCGGCAGCCGCACGGTTCGCGCGAACTCGACGGCAGGTGGCGCGTCGTCGACCGGGAGACCTTCGCCGGCGCAGACGACCGCGACGGGGACGTGTTCGGCCGTCCGGTTTTCCTCACGACGCTCGAGACCCTGCGCCAGACCAAACCCCTGCGGCGCGCCGACGTCGTGGAGGCCGTGTACGAGGCCAACAGACGCCTCGAGGCGCACACCCGCGCCTCGCGCGCGTACGGTCTCTTCGAGGACGACGTCCTGCATCTGAAGGCGATGCGCGAGAGCCTGCTCGCCGAAGCGCTGCCCCGGCGCTTCGCCAGCGTCGAGCAGGCGCTGAACGCCCAGGGGCCGAATTCGGTGAAGATCGCCGACGCCCGGGCGCGCCGGTTCCGCGAGATCCTGGCCTACGTCCGGCCGGGCCTGTCGCTCTCGGCTCCGGACGAGGACGGTCGCCAGATGACCGGCGTCGTCGTGGACGTGCGGCGCCCGTCCGCCGACGAGATGCACCTGCCGGGCCGGTGGATGGTCCGATACGTCCTGCCCGGCGACGAGAAGCCCCGCGAGATTTCGATCGCGACGCTCGTGCGCGAGCAGAACTACAATCTGAACGAGCCGATGCGGGGGCGGCCGCTCGACCACGGCTGGCCGAACTTCGACGCGATCCCCGGCGGCCGCGTGAAGGTCGAACGCAAGATCCTCGACGGCAACCTCGTCGCGGCCGTCCGCATGGCGGCCGAGAGCGCGGAGGGGACCTTCGGCAGCGCGGTCGCATTCGTCGGCGAGGATGGGGTCAGGCGCAAGGGCGTCCTCATCCCGAAGAGCAAGCAGAGCCGGCTGCAGAACCTGCCGGGCTTCACCTCCCTGCCGGAGGTGGCCTTGGCCGTCCTGCGCAGCGGAGGGCGCCTGGATTCGACCTCGGGCTCGGACAAGTCGCTCGCGGCGTCCGTGATGCTGGAGGGTCGCTCGCTCGTCGTGCAGTTGCCCTGGGGCCGCAACAAGAAGGCCGCCAAGCCCTACCTTTCGTCCGGCGACTTCGAGCGGGCCGTCGAGGGTGTCGCTCCCCGCGACGAGAGCAACTACCGCGAGTACCGGCTGCCGCTGGATCTCGCAGGTCCCTGCCTGGAGGCGGTCCTGTCGATCGCCGGCCGGATGCACTTCGCCGGACGCTACCGCAAGGTCGCGCTCGACGCGGTGGCGGCGAACGACACCGATCCGGTGCCGGAACGCCGCCCCATGGCGGCGATGGCCTGAGGGGGCGCCGCCTTCAGCATTCCAGACGAGACCGTCCGCATGCCCCGCTCACCTGCCCTCACGGATCTCCCCCTCGTCAGCAAGGAGGTCGGAGCCACCTTCGACGTGGTCACCCGGGCCACGGAGAAGGCGGTCCGCATCACCCTGAAGGCGACGATCGGCATCCCGTACGACGAGGATGGACGGGCCGAATGCGCCGGCACCTTCGTCGTGCACGATTTCGACGACAGGAGCACGCTTAACTACCTCCGGCTCGGCGATGGCCTGTACGCCATGCGTCACGGTCTCGATCGCTGGCAGAGGTCGTTCCTGGGTCTGACCAAGGAACTCGACGTGCTCGAAGGCTTCAGCGAAAACAGTTACGTGATGCCGCGCACGCCCCGGCACGGCGTCAGCGGAGCGATTGTCAATTCCTGGAGCACGGACCCGAAAGGCCGCGTCGGCGACCCATACCTCGAGACGATCTTCGACATGTCGGCTGTTCCGGCCCGGCTCGAGGAGCTTCGCGCCGCGATCGCCCGCAACACCGTCCTGACCCCGGAGGGCCTCGCCTACCGGACGCCCTATCCCTCGTGGGTCGTGGCGGACGACGGCGCAAAAGTAGAGCTTACGCGGCCTTCCCGAGCGGCCGGGCAGCCCGTATGGGCGTTCGGCCTCGACCGGCTGGACGAAGCGATGGAGATGGCGCGACGCCTCGGTCGCGTTCCCGAAATCCGTGGTCAGGTGGCCGTCGCTCCGCGCCTCCCCGTTCCGGACGTCTCGGCGAGGGCGGCCGCCCTCCATATGGCGAACGACATGTGCCTGTTCCTGAGCCAGCGGCTGGCGGATCTCCCCTCGGAGGATGTGGTGCTCTGGCACGACTGCGCGAACGCGGGGGCGATCGTGGACGTCGCCGGGACCGAGGGTCTGAGCCGAGTCCTCAAGGCTGCACGCACGCTCGCCCACGGGCTCACGGAAAGTCTTCCGCCGACCGCGTATTGGAGATGGGGCGCCTGCGAGGAGGCGCGCATCGCGATCGAGCTCGGCGAGGCTCCGGCTCCTATGCCGATCGGCCCGCGGGGCTGAGAACCGTCGATCCCGATCAGTCAGACGTACGGCATAGGTACCGGCCACGCGTCACTTGGCTTGTTGGATTGTGATGTCGTGCGACGAGGTGCCCACTGCCAGGAGCAGCTCACCGCCGACACTGGGATCGGCTGCAGCCGCGGCAGCCGCCAACTCGACCATGCGCTCCGCCACTTCGGAGGTCCGGCTCGGTTCGATCTCGTCGAAGAACGAATCCAACGTCCGGACTGCGGAAGACGGGGGCACGCTGTTCTGGATCGCCGCCAGCAACTGGCTGTCGGTCACGATCTTCGAAGCCTCGGCGGGTGATCCGATCGCAACGACGCTCATGGTGGGCACAGGCTCCGCCTTTACCGCAATCGGGTTGCCGAGGGTGGTATGCGCCTGATCGAGAGAGACCACATAGGCCTCGTACTCGCGCGTCTCCCCGTTCGTCCCGAACAGGATGAACTCGACGTCCGGAATCCTGCTCCGGTTCGCCATCCATTCGTCGCCCTTGCTCCGGTAGGCGCGTCTGAGTTCGTCGACGATGATCCGGCTGGGGATCTTCGGCAGCTCGCTGCCGTGGATGTAGAACTCGTCGTTCCCACGGTGGCGACCCGACCACGCCGCCACGAAGTCGACGTCGCCGTCGTCCAGGCGATCGACAAGTAGGTTCGTGACCGCCGTACGGAACGCGTCCCTGATCTCCGACGCGAGGGCATACGTCCCCGCGTACATGATGCACCAATCGTACATGTGGTACGGTTCGGAACGATCGACGGTACCCATCGACGACAACGGATACCTGTACTCCGGCCGGATCCGGCTGATCTTCGCGGCGCTGTCCAGGCTCACGGAGCCTGGCCCGATAGAAAGCCGGCCGTCGGAGACCGCGACGACCACATCTCTCAGCTTCGCGAACACCCCGATCGTCATTTCAGCCTACGATATCCTTTCCGATAGGCATGCGGCACCAGCTCCTTGGGACAAGCCAGGATCGGAAGCATGGGGTCGATGCCCGGCAATCCCAGGGGCGCCCAGGATGTCGATACGGCTGGAAACGAACCTCGGCGGACTTCAGTTTCCGACTTGGAATTCGATCGCGACCTGTCCGGACGCCGCCAGCCGTCGAAGGCGGAACACTTCGGGCGACAGGACCGCATTCCGGGTCGAGAAGCTGACCTTGAGCACACCCGGCCCAAGCCATGAGATTTCGGGAGCATTGCCCGCGGGCCCGCCGCTACGCGTGAAGGCGGCACAGCTCCCCTCGAAGACGATGTTCCTCTGGTCCGTGAGTTCGCCTTCTGGGGCGTCGCGGGCCAGGACGAACACTCGGTTGTAGCAGAATGGCGCGATCGCCCCGCCCCCATCCCACCACCCCAGGACCGCCTTGAAGCGGCCGTCGGGCGATGGGACGAAGCTTAGATGGCGCGGTGCCGGCGGATTGTCCTGCAGGAGAGGCCGGAACCATCCGACGACCGTTGCAGTTCCGATCAGAGCCAGTACGAGCGTCGCCAAGCGCAAGCCGATCCTGGTCACCTTACATCCCGCCGGTCGAGGCCCACAGGTCCGACGGCCGCCCTATTCAACGGAGGCATCGGACATAGGTCCTGCCGTCGATCTTCAGGGACTGCGCACCGATCTGCTCGAGCCGGACGCTCTCCCGAGAGGGCGAACTCCGCTTCCTGAACTCTTCCCAGAATTCGTGACAGGACAGGGTCAAAGCTCGAACGTGTCCCCTGCCGGTGACGCCCTGGATCCGGCAATGGTGCTCGTACTGGTCGTAAAGCGGGCCCTCCTTGTTCGACATGTCGATCAGCGTGCGTGAGTTCGGACCCTCGTCGTCCTCGCACTCAGCCCGCGTCTGCGCCCAGATCCCTTCGAAGTCGGCGCGCGGCTCGGCCTCGGCACCTCCCGCCAGCAAGACGACGGCGAGAGCGGCGAACATCGGTCGGATCACGGGAAACTCCGGACGGATCAGGGACGGTACCCTTCGGAACGGCGGCCGTTGCGGCGAAGCCACGCCGGCGATCCGCGGAGGATCTTACCCCATCCGGGTTTTGCGGCTTTCGACACTCCCCTTCATGGTTAACGAAGGAATGATCCAGTCCGAAGGAACGGAGCGCACAATGTCCGCCATCGCCGTCATGCGCCGCATCGTGCCGCTCCCGTTCGACCCGTCCGAGTGCGGGTTCGCCGAAACGCCGATGCCGGTGTTCGAACTGGTGGATCCGCGCGATCTGTACGTCGACGAGAACTACCAGCGCGGCCTCTCGGGGCGGTCGTTCGCTCTGATCCGCAGGATCCTCCGAGCGTTCGATTGGCGCCGATTCAAGCCGCCCGTGGTGACGCGGGCGGCCGACGGCAGCCTGCACGTCATCGACGGCCAGCACACCGCGATCAGCGCGGCCTCGCACCCGAGGATCGACCGGATCCCCGTCATGGTGGTCGAGGCCGAGGATCGGGAATCGCGCGCGGCGGCCTTCATCGGCCACAACCGCGACCGCATCGCCGTGACGCCGATGCAGCTCTTCCACGCGTCGCTGGCCGCCGGCGACCAGAACGCGTTGCTGACGGCCCGGACGGCGCAGAGGGCCGGTGCCCGCATCCTGCGCGCGCCCCCGGGGAACGGCGCCTACGAGGTCGGCGACATCGTGTCCGTCCGCGCTGTGCAGAACCTCGTCGTCGAGCTCAATCCGCCGAAGGCGCGCGTGGTGCTGGAGACGTTGGTGAAGGGTGGCTGTGCGCCGGTGTCCGCCGACGCGATCAAGGCCTGCGCCCACGTCCTGTACTCCCCGCATTCCACGGGTGGCGTCGACGCGGCCGAACTCGCGCGGGCCATCGAACGCCTCGGCCCGGACATCCACGATCGGGCCCGTCGGGACGCGAAGCAGAGCAGGATCCCGACCTGGCGGGCGCTGGCGATGATCTACCAACGCGCGGCCACGTCGGGCCGCATTCGAGCCGCGGCTTGACGCCGTTCCTTCGTCGGCAGACAGTCCGGGGCACGCGCCTCGGCACGAAGGAACGAAACGTTGCCCCAACGGCTGTTCATAGCCGAGAAGCCGGCCCTCGGTAGGGCGATCGCCACGGCGCTCGCGACGCTCTCGGGCGACCGGCCGAGCCCAGGCCGCGGCTTCATCGACGTCGGCGGCGACTGCGTCACCTGGACCATAGGCCACGCCTACGACACGGCGGAGCCGGGCGACTACTCGTCGACCTGGACGAAGTGGAGCCTCGACGTGCTCCCGATGCTTCCGGAGAAGTGGAAGCTGATACCCAACGGCGAGATCGCCGATCAGATCGCGGTGCTCAAGGAACGGATCCGGCGGTTCGACCACTTCGTGAACGTCGGCGATGCCGAGCGCGAGGGGCAGCTCATCGTCGACGAGATCCTCCTCGAGAACGGGGTCGACCCCTTCTCGTCCAAGGTGTCCCGCGTCTGGGTGAGCTCGTTCGTCGAGAAGGACGTGGCCGCGGCCGTGGCCGGCGCCTTCCCCAACGTCCAGAAGAAGAGCCTCTACGAGGCGGCCGTCGCCCGCCAGCGCGCCGACTGGCTGCTCGGCATGAACATGTCGCGCGTGTTCGGCCTCATGATCCAGCAGAGCGGGGCGCGCGGCTTCCGCGTGTCCGTGGGCCGGGTGCAGACGCCGACCCTCAAGCTGGTCGTCGACCGGGACCGCCAGATCGAGAACTTCAAGGCGGTCGACCACTTCGCCCCGTCGATCACGTTCGTCCACGAGAACGGGACGTTCAAGGCGGCGTGGCAGTTTCCGCCCGACACCAAGGGCATCGATCCCGAGGGGCGCCTCCTCGACAAGGCCGTGGCGATGGCCCTGGTCGAGAAGATCGCGGGCAGGACGGGGACGATCGAGCACTACGCCGAGACGCCGAAATCCACGTCCCCGCCCCTGCCCTTCGCGCTCTCCACGCTCCAGAAGGCCTGCTCGCAGAAGTTCGGCCTGACGGCCCAGCAGACGCTGGACGTGGCCCAGGAGCTCTACGAGAAGCACAAGGCCATCACCTACCCCCGTTCGGACAGTCAGCACCTGCCGAATTCGGTCCATAGCGACGAGGCCGCGGGCATCCTGCGCAACCTCTCGGGCGTGCGCGAGCTCTCGGAGTCCGCGGGCAAGGCCAATCCGAAGCTGAAGTCGCCGGCGTTCGACGACAAGAAGGTCACGGACCACCACGGCATCATTCCGACCTCGGAGGCGAGCGCGGCCAAGCTGGCGGCGATGGGCGAAGTCGAGCGCAAGGTCTTCCTGCTGATCGCCCGCACCTTCGTGGCCCAGTTCCATCCCGACTACCGGTATGTCGCCAGCACCGCGACGGTTCTGTGCGAGGGCGAGCGTTTCAAGGCGAACGGCACACGCGTCGTAGACCAGGGCTGGAAGACGGTGTTCGGGGCCGAGGAGGCCGACGAGGAGGAGGAGGTCGAGGGTACCCTGCCCTCGATGAAGAAGTCGGATCCGGTCGCTGCGAAGACCGGGTCGGTCGATCCCAAGCGGACGAAGCCGCCCGCCCATTTCGACGACGGCACGCTCGTCGAGGCGATGGCGAAGATCCACCTCTACGTCGTGGACCAGGAGGTCCGGGCGCGGCTGCGCGAGCACGACGGCATCGGCACCGAAGCCACGCGCGCCTCGATCATCGAGAAGCTGATCCGGGCCAAGTACTTCGAGCGCAAGCAAAAGGGGAAGCGCAAGATCCTGCTCTCGACGGACGCCGGCCGCCAGCTCGTCGACCTCCTGCCCTCGGATCTGGTCGCTCCGGACACCACGGCGATGTGGGAGAGCTTCCTGGAGCGCGTGAAGGCGGGCGAGTTCACGCTCGCCCAGTTCATGGACCGGCAGACCCAGTTCGTCCGCAAGCGGGTCCAGACGGCGATCGCGGCCGGCGCCATCAAGGTGAAGGGCTTCTCGATCGAGCCGCTGGAGGGCCACGGTGCCGAATGCCCGCAGTGCCGGATCGGCAAGCTGATCACCCAGGCTTGGCCCTTCAAGGACGAGTACGCCGGTCGCCGCTTCCTCCGATGCGACAACTGGGTGAAGGACCGGGCCGACAACTGCCGGTACCGGAGCAATCCCGAGGGGTTCAAGGAACGCGCCCCGCTCGAGGGCGAGGGTCAGGCTTGTCCCGGATGCGGCAAGGGCGTGCTGAAGGGCGGCATCGTACGCAAGGACGGTCCGAACAAGGGCCGGCCGTTCGTGATCTGCTCGGAGGTCGACCGCGAAAAACCTGACAGCTGTCAGCATTTCAAGTGGAAGGACGCCACGCCCTGCCCCTCCTGCAACAAGGCGATGCTGCGCAGGGGGACGGTCACCGCCGATACGCCGAACAAGGGTCGCCCATTCGTGATGTGCTCGGCGGCCGACAGGAACGATCCGGACAGCTGCCGCCACTTCGAGTGGCTGGACGACAAGGGCAAGGCGTCCGGACCCAAGATCAAGGGCGAAGGCGAGACCTGCACCGTCTGCAGCAAGGGGCGCATGATGCGCCGGACGGCGAAGACGAGCGGAAAGCCGTTCCTGTCGTGCTCGAACTGGAAGCAGGGAGCCTCGGACAACTGCGATAACCGGATATTCCCGGACGACGACGGAAAGCGGGGCGGCGGCAAGCCGTCGCCGGCTGCGCGACCACGGGCCGGCAGGCCCGCGGCCGGTAAGCGTTCCTTCGGAAAATCGCAGTAACGAAGGAACCAACCACCTCAAATTCGTTGACAGGTGCGTGGGCGGCGGCAATGATCGCGCCCCGTGACCCATTTCCGTTCTAGGAACGAAGGAACGAATCAGATGCGCATCCCTGGCGCCGTCCTGTCGGCGGCGGTCATGTTCCTGTTCGCCGGCGCGGCGTCGGCCCAGAGCTTCCTGAACGAGCCGATCAATCCCGCTCCCACGCCGCCGAAGAACCCCATCGCGGCCCGCGCGGCCGAGATGGCGCCCGTGCTCTCCTGGCTCCAGACCCAGGGGGTCAAGCTGACCTATCTCGGTGAGGAGGGCGGCCTGAAGGCCTACCTCGGCGAGAGCGCCAACGGAAAGCAGCAGGTCTTCTACGTCGCGCCCGACGGCGACCACGTCGTGGCCGGGCTTCTGTTCAAGCGCGACGGCATGAACGTGACCGGCGTCCAGGTCGGGGAGATGCAGCAACGCTTCCGCGAAGCCCAGCAGAAGTACGAGGAGGCGCTCAAGACGTCCCACGAACCCAGCGAGGACATGAAGCGGCAGCTGCGTCAGGGCAGCGAGGTCATTCCTTCGACGGGTTCCAAGTCCGCCGAGAAGGATCCGGCCGCGACGCCGGTTGCGGACAAGCCTGCGGACGCGAAGGCGACCGAGAAGGCCGCTCCCGAGCGCCGGACCGAATCCAAGCCGGGCACGCCCGCGCTTCCGACCGCCCTCGCCCAGGCGGCGGCCCAGCAGGCCGCGCCGCCCGTCCAGCCGGTGACGCCGGTCGCGTCGACCCTGAAGCAGGCGCCGGTCCGCTACCTGAGCGGCCTGGACAAGGCCGAGTTCGAGCGCTCCGTCGAGGACCTCGCTTGGTTCCGCGTCGGCGACGAGAAAGCTCCCGCGCTCTACATGGTCGCCGACCCCAACTGCCGCTTCTGCCACAAGGCCTGGGACGACCTGAAGCCGATGGTGCTGGGCGGAAAGCTGCAGCTCCGCGTCATCATGATCGCCGGCCTGCCCGGCAGCGATGCCGCCGCCCGGGCGATCCTCTCGTCCGATCTGCCGGGGCAGGAGTGGATCGCCGGCCGAGGTTCCGTCGACGGCATCCAGGTCGGTCCCGCTCCGGAGCCCAACAGCGAGAAATGGAACATGACGACGCGCGTGCTCCAGGGCAACGCCGACTTCATCAAGCGCTTCTCGATCCAGCAGACCCCGTTCTTCGGCTTCGTCGGTCGGGACGGCAACCTCTACTCGTCGACGGGCGTGCCCTCCGACCTCGCCCTCTTCCTGTCCACGCTGATCTGAGGCGGTGCCCTCCATGACGGAACACAAGAGCAATCTGAAGGCGCTGGAGCCGGTGGAGATCCGCCTCGCCGCAGCCGTGCGCGTCCGCCACGAGATCGCCCGCCTCCGCGAGGTGGAGGAGGCGCTGGACGTCTCCGCGCGCGAGATCGCCCTTTCGGTGGTCGGCAGCTCGGAGGTCGTCGACGTCGTCCTCAAGGTCGTGGGCAGCCCCTTCGCGGAAGGGCCGGACCTGTACGACCAGTCCGCCGTCGAGGCGTTCCTGGCCGAGAACCACGAGCTTCGCCTGGGCGCGGCCGCCCGGAGCACGCCCGCGCCTGTCGGAGCCCCGGCAGGCGGCACCTCGGAGGCTCCCCGGGCCGCGGCCGGCGGTCAGCCGCAGGACGGCGGCCCGGTCCATCAGGCCGAAGGCGAAGCTCCGTCCGCGGCCGCGGCCGTGGCGGCGCGCCTGTCGGCCTACGAGGTCGATCTGCCGGAGGACTACTTCGGCGTCACGTTCGACATGATCAAGCGACCGGAAGCCAACCTGATCATGGGCGAGGCCGTCCTCGCCGCCATCGACGGCCTGTCGCTCGACGTCAGCCCCTACAAGGCCGACCGCGGCAAGGTCCACTGGCGCCGCAAGCTGTTCGAGGAGACCTTCCAGCACTTCGAGGCGAACCCGCCTCGGCCGAAGGCTGTCCCGGAGCCGGAAACGGCTTCTCAGTCGGACGGCGCGCTGCCGGGCGAGGCCGCGCCGACGGGCGGCGGTCCGGTCGTTCTCGCTCCCACCGTCGAAACGGAGGCCGAAGCGGCCGTGGTCGCCCCTCCGGATGCCCGGCCCGAGACCGTTGCGGCCCCCGTCGCCGCGGCGATGCAGCCGGTCGAGAAGGAGGCCGTTTCGGGCGCGAACTCGCCGGCGCTGGTGCAGGACCCCGTCCGGGAGGAGGCCGAGGCCTCTTCGGCGGACCAGGTGGATGGCGAGGCGTCGGACGTTTGCCTGTCCGAGGAGGCGGCGATCGGCGGCCCCGCCGGCGACGGCCCTGCCGGCATGTCCACGCTCGAACCGTCTCGATCCGTCCCGACCTCCGGCAAGATCATCGAGTTCCCCGGCGCGCCTAGCGCGCCTCAGGACGCCGGCGATCCCGACGACCTGCTGGATCCGTTCGAATCCTCGCTGCCCCTGCGGACGCTCGCGCCCGTCGTCGCCCCGTCGTCGCACGGCTCCGATGCCGAGGAGGAAGGCGGTGCGCAGGGCGAGGAGGGCGACGGCACGCCCACCTACGACGGTCCCGATTGGGAGGGTCCGTCGGAGGACGAGACGGCGCATCTCGAGCGGACCTTCGACGACAGGATCCACTACGATCCGCGGGAATTCGCGCAGACGGGCGTCCCGGGCGTGCGGACCGACGGGCTGGATCCCGCCGCGGCGGCGGCTCTGGCCGAAGCGGCGGCCCCGTCCGTCGCCGAGGAGCGCGAGCTCCCGCGCCTTCCGGTCGGCGGCGTTCCGCCGCGGCCGCCCATCCCGATGCCGACTTCGCGTCCCGCGCCGCCCGCCCCGCCCCGTCCGGCGGTCGCTCCGCCCGGTACCCAGGCGGCCGCGGTTCCGCCGACCCGTCCGGCGCTGGCCGGCGCGGCCGAAGGCGGCCGGGTCGCGCCGCGGCCGGTCGCCGTCCGTCCGCCGGGATTGTAGGATCGGAAACGAGCCCTCAGGCGGCCGCGGAGTCTTCCGCGGTCGCCTCTTCGAGCTTCTCCAGGAGATCCCGCAGGTTCGAAGGAATCGGGGTCTGGACGGCCTCGTAGCGGTCGCGCAGGGCGTGGCCGATGCGGCGAGCCGCGACGGTTCCAAGCTTGGGGCGGTCGTCCGCCTTGGAGCGGTTCGGCATCTTCTGTTCCGACCCGGTCATCGCATCTCCTCCGAGCCACCGATGCCACTGCATTGAGAACGGCCGGCCCGGGTGGCGCGTTCCTTCGCGCAGGTCTGTTCCGTACGGATCTCATGGGTCCGACGATGCGCCCGAGCGGGCGGCTTCATGCCCGAAGCGGGCCTTCCGGGCAAGACGACCGGGCGCCTACCAGCCCTCGTCCTCGGCCTTGCAGTTCGGACAGCGCCTGATGTGGGCACCCTCCGACCAGAAACCCCGCTCGCAGGTGAGGCACTTGCGCATCGCCGGGAGCTTCCGCTTGTCGACCGGGGCCGCGCATTCCAACCTGCGTTCCTGACGACGCTCGTCGAGCGGAGGGGGCTCGGGCAGCCACGCGCCGCGCAGGAAGTTGTCGGCGGTTCCGACCTCCTGAAGGAACTGGATGGCCACGGTGTCGAGGCTTTTGCGCAACGCCTTCGCGAGATCGACGAGCGGCGTGCGGCCGTCCTCGCGCTGCAGGCGGCGCTTCTCCTGATCGTATTCGGCGATCTCCTGGTCGGTCCAACGACGCCGGTGGGTCTCCGGCTCGATGTCACGCTTCGGCAGCCCGATCCGGGACGCCATCGTCTGGACGGCCGACGTCGAGCGCCCGAGCAGAAGCGCGATCACGACGACGCTCGGCTCCCACATCCACCAGCGGACGAGGATCTCGCGATTCTCGTGGGTCCAGGTTCGTCGCTCGGTCTGAGATTGCAGCATAACGAAGGAACGGAACCGTGTTGACGACACCCAACTCTTCGGACCAAATGATGCTGCGTCAAGGAAAAAGCGTCCCTGGCGGGGAATGCGGTGGACATTCCTTCATCCTAAAACCGAAGGATCGGGTCGATGGCCGACGCTACGCGCGTCAAAGGAACGGGGAGCCAGCGGCGGCCGCCGCCGCCGGCCCGTTCCGCCACGCGTGAGGAGGAGCCGGCCCATGTCGCGGCGCAGATGCGGTCGCGCGGCGGCGCGCCGCTGACCGTCGGCGTCCTGCATCATCAGGACGAGGCGGTCGCGACCGAGTTCTCACGGAGCGCCTACAGCCGCGAGCGGTTCATCTTTCTGCTGCGGGTGCTCTACATCCAGCTCGGCGTGATCGCGGTCCTCACGATCGCGAACGTCTACCTCGCCGTCCGGCCGGTCCAGGAGCGCTACTTCGCCAAGGATCCGCTCGGCGGCCTGCGCGAACTCGTTCCTTTGGAGAAGCCGATCCAGAGCCAGAACGAGATGCTGGCCTGGGCGACCGGGGCGATCAGCTCCGCCTTCACGCTGAGCTTCGGCAACATCCAGCCGCAGCTGCAGGACGCACGGTTCAACTTCACTGAGCCGGGGTGGAAGGGCTTCCAGGAGGCCCTGCGCAGCCGGGGCGTCCTCGACGCGATCATCAACAACAAGTTCGTCTCAACCGCCGTGCCCACCGCCGCGCCGGTCGTGGTCCAGCAGGGCCTGATCGAAGGCAAGTACGCATGGCGCATCGAGATCCCCATGATCGTGACCTACGAGTCGGCGTCCGGCCGGGCGAGCAGCAGCTTCCTCGTGGAGGCCACGATCATCCGCCGTCCGGAGAGCGAGAACCCTCGCGGTCTCGGCATCCAGTCCATCGTGGCGCGGTGACCTTCATGAAGAACCGGCCCCTTCCCGCGGTAGGATCCATGCGCATCAGATCCCTGATCCTCGCCGCCCTCCTGCTCCAGCCCGTCGCGGCCTCGGCCCAGCAGAGCGGGCTCGACGCGCTCTCGGTCCCGGCCGGCGGCGTGCCCGCCGGCACGGGCAAGCCGGTCTCCGTATCCGACGAGGCGCTGGAGCAGGCGCTCCAGGCGGTGCGGCCCATGACGCCGGAGCAGATCCGCAAGTTCCGCACGATCATGGAGGAGCAGCGCAAGGCGCAGAGCCTTCCGGTCACGCCGAGCATGCCGATCAACCGCTCCATCGACGTGGCGCTCAAGCCCGGCGAGAGCTCGCCGGTCCTTCACGTCCAGGCCGGCAAGGCGACCTCCCTGACGTTCTCGGACATCACGGGCCGCCCCTGGCCGGTGCTCGCGGTCACGGTCGGCAACAACCTCGCGGCGAAGGCCGAGTCCGCCGGCAAACCCGGGGACACGAACATCGTGGTGATCTCGCCGCTGCAGCAGCAGTTCGAGTCCAACATGATCGTCACCCTGGTCAACAACCCGGTCCCGGTCGCGTTCACGCTGCGGACGGGTGACGCGCAGGTCGACTACCGCGCCGACGTGCGGGTGAGGCTGCGGGGACCCAACGCGGCCGTCGACGCCGGCGGCGGCGCCGCGCTGGCGCCGACGAGCGACGCCGCGATGATCTCTTTCCTGGACGGCACGCCGCCCCGCGCGGCCGAGAAGATGCGCTCGTCCAGCAGCGACGTGGAGGCGTGGTGGATGGAAGGGCTGCTCTACGTGCGCACGCCGACCCAGCTGCTCTCGCCGATCTACAAGGCGAAGTCGTCCCACGTGTCCGGCGTCAACGTCTACCAGATCGTGGACGCTCCCGTCCTGATCGTCTCCCGCGACGGGCAGATGGCCGTCGTCAAGATTTCGAGGTGATCCGATGGCCGATGGCGGTTTCGTTTCGAATCTCAAGAGCGGCGTGTTCAGCAAGGGCGGGCGGAAGTTCCTCATGTTCGCGGGATTGGCCGTTGCCGTCGTCGGCGGCGTGATGATCTTCTCGGGCGGCCACGAGCAGCCCGCGATCTCGCAGATCGGCGCTCTGCCGACGATGAAGAGCGTGCAGGGCGGCAACCCCGTCTCGCAGGCCTACGCCACGGAGCTGAACACCGCGAACGAACAGCGGATCCAGCGGGCGCGGGAGGAGGGCACGAGCGCCCAGCCGACCGTGATCGTGGGTCCCGCCCAGGGCGGGCCGCCGATCATCCCGGTCCAGCACATCCCCAATGCGCCGTCGGAGCCGGGGCCGCCCGTCGATCCGCTGCTCGTGTCCAGGCCGCCGGTGGTCAACACCAACGGACCCCGGGCGCCGATCCAGCAGAGCATCCAGGAGCGCAACCCGCTCGTCGAGGCGATGTCGCAGCAGATGCGGGCCATCGCCGACGACAAGCCCGGCAACGCGCTGGTCACCTACCTCTACGAGCACAAGGACGTGGTCGGCGAGAGCGAGCGGGACCGGCAGTTGCAGACGGTCGCCGGCGCCGCCGGAACGGGTCACCTCGGGCTCGATCCCTCGATCCCGCTGCCCGGCACGATCCTCTACGCGGAGACCATCGGCGAGGCGAACTCCGATGCGCCGGGTCCCGTGCTCGTCCAGATCCTGCAGGGTCCTCTCGCGGGCGCCCGGCTGATCGGCACCTTCCGCATCGCGCAGGAGGCTCTGGTCCTCGAGTTCGAGCGCATGACCGTCCCGGAGGACCGGCAGGGACGCAAGCCGGCCCGCGTCGTGACCCTGAAGGCGGTCGCGGTCGATACGGAGAAGCTCGGCACCGCGCTGGCCACGGACGTCGACCGGCGGTTGTTCGAGAAGGTGGCGTTCGGCTTCAGCTCCGCCTTCCTCCAGGGCTTCGGACAGGCGATCGCCCAGAGCGGCACCACCGTGACCCGCGACCTGTACGGCACGACCTACTCGACGCCGCGTCTGAGCACGAAGGAACAGCTCCTCGTCGCCGGCGGCGCCGCCGCCGGTCAGGTCGGCACCACCCTCAACCAGGTCTTCGGCAACCGTCCGACGACCGTGAAGGTCCGCGCGGGCACGCCCGTCGGCATCCTGTTCCTGTGAATTCGGAGATCCGGCCATGACCCAGGACAGGAAGGGCGCCGCCCACGACCCTCACGATCTCGACGTGACGGGCTTCGGGCTCGGTCTCGGCGACATGGGCGAGGATCCGAGCGAGATGTTCGCGGTGCCGCCGCGTCAGGCCGGGCATGCCGCGGCCGCCGCGGCCCCGCCCGCCCGCGGCCCCGGCTACCACGACGACGTCGATCCCATCGAGGCCGATCTGCCGGATCTGCCCGACCCCGGCCCGTCCGGCGGCGCCGGCGGCTTCGATGCGCCGGCTGCGCGCCCTTCTGCCCGATCGTCCGGCCACGACCGGCACGCGGCCGATCCCGGCGAGGATCCCGGCGACTGGTCCTCCATCATGGGGAGCGGCTCGGCGGCGGCGCGCGCGCCCGGCTTCGGCGACGACGCCGAGCCGGACGGCGATCCCGCGGCCGAGTTCTCTGGTTTCGAGACCGCCCGCGGCGTCGCCACGCTCGGCGACCGCGGCGAGGCGGCTCTCGGCTTCCGCCGGGAACCGGCTCCGGAACACCCTCCGAAGGGCAGCTACCGGGGCGACGATCCGGGATTCGAGGACGTCGTCGGCAACTTCGGCGACGAGGAGGACGGTCCCGAGCCTCCGAAGGGCAGCCTCTACCGCGAGGATGTCGCCGATCCAGACGAGGAGATGGAGGAAGGCGACGCCGACCAGAGCCTGTCGCTCGACGACGAGGGCGGGTCCGAGGAGGACGCGGAAGCCGGCGACGAGGAGGCCGGCCCCTCGATCGTCGATCGCCTGAAGCGCTTCGCCCTGCCGGCCGCGGCCATCGCCGCGATCGGCGGGGCCGGGTACGTGGGCTGGGGCTTCGTGTCTCCGATGCTCGGCTCCGGCAACGACGTCGCCCCGATCCAGATGGCCGGGCCGATCGTCCCGAAGCAGCCCAACGCCTCGCTGCCGTCGTTCCCCGCGGCCGCGGGCGCCCAGCAGCGTCCGGCGCTTCCGAACGCCGCCGGCACCCTTCCCGCCCTGCCGGGCCAGCAGGCCGTCACCGTGCAGCCCGGCAGTCAGCAGCTGCCGCAGGCCCGCCAGGTCGGTCTGCCGTCGGCACCCGCGCAGGGAACCGTGCAGCCGCCCGGCCAGGGGCAGTGGCAGCCCCAGGGGCAGGCGCAGGCGACCCTGCTTCCGCCGGCGACCCAGCCCGCCCAGGCGCTTCCCTCGGCCGCGTCGCTGCAGGCCTCTCAACCGTACCTGCCGGCTCAGGCTCCCTCCCAGCCGCAGCTTCCGAATTCCACCGTGCCCGGGCCGAACGTGGCGGCGGTGTCGGCGCCGGCCGCCGAGGCCGGGCGCGAGGGGCCGAGGTTCGGAGGCGGTCTCAACACCCGCACCCCGGCGGCGACGGATGTCGAAGCGAGACTGGCCTCGATCGCGGCCGATCTCTCGGCCATCCGCTCGCGCCAGGACGACGCCGCCCGCACCGCGCGCTCCGATATGGACGACGTCCGCAGCCGGATCGGCGACCTCGAGCGCAAGGTCGGCGACGGCCGCCGGACGCCGGCGGCCAAGGCGGCTCCGGCCGAGGAGCAGGAGGCGAAGCCGCACCGCGCGGAGCGTGCCGAACGTCCGGCCCGGTCGATCCGGCGGTCGGAAGCGCGCGCGGCCTACCGGCAGGAGGCGTCGGCCGACGACGGCGTGCCGCCGCTGAAGCCGAAGGTCGTCCAGGGGTTCAACCTGCGGGGCGTCAGCCGCGGCGTCGCTTCGGTCGAGGGGCGCGGCGGCGTCGTCGAGGTCGGCGTGGGGCAGAACATCCCCGGCGTCGGCGAGGTGAAGGCCATCCGGCGCTACGGCAACGACTGGGTCGTCGTCGTGGGCAAGGGCGTGATCGTCCAGCAGTGAAGGCGGAAGGCACCCATGTCGTCCAAGCAGCTTCTGCCGATCGTCCTGTCCTGCAAGACCCAGGGCTGGCGCATGCACGATCCCGACGCCCACGAGGCCGACCACGTCTTCCAGACGGGTCGGCAGCGCGTTCTCGACGGTCAGAAGTACACCTGCCAGTACTGCGGATTCCAGTCCCAGAAGTGGCAGGAGATCCATCATAGGAACGACGATCACCACGACAACAGGCCCGAGAACCTCGCGGTCGCATGCATGTACTGCCACATGTGCTTCCACATCGGTCTCGCCGGACACAAGAACGAGGGCGTCCTGATCTTCCTGCCCGAGATGGAGCAGGCCGATCTCAACTGCCTCGTCCGCGCCTGCCAGGTGGCGCGCCGAGCCGCCGATCTCGGGAGCGCGGACCCGGCGCGCCCCCGTCCGGACCAGGATGCCGTGCGCGAGTACCGGGACGCGGCGACGGCCATCCTCAAGCGTCTCGACGACCGACGCGCGAAGGCGGAGGACCTGCTCGGCGGCGTCCGCAACCCCTCCGACCTCGCCAACATCATGATGCTGATGCCGGACGATCTCTACGCCCAGCGCCACGAGCGGCTGCACGGCATCCGCCTGCTGCCCACCGGGGTCCGAAAGGGGAGCTCGGGCGAGGACAGGATGGTCGAGATCGTCGACTTCTGGCTCTCGACCGGCGGCCCGTTCGGCGCCCGGCAGCCGAGGACTTGGATGGGCACCTTGAAGCTGTATCTCGGCGCGCTGCCGTTCCTGCCGCAGGCCTAGGAGCATCGCGTGGCGCTGGAAGGCAGCAACAGGCGTTTCGGGGTCGTCCTGTTCGACGACTCCAAGGACAATCCCGGCAACGGCTACTCCATCGTCACGGAGGACGGGGCGACGACGACCTACGACCGGATCTCCGGCCCGTTCGACCTCGCGACCGACGTGCTCTGGTGGACGAACCTTCCCTACGAGGTCCTCTTCACGAAGACCGACATGTGGAAGGCCTCCCACCTGCGCCACGACAAGTACCTTCCGGTCGGTCCCGGGGAGGCCCTGCGCGAGTGGGGCCGCGACCTGAAGTACGAGGCGCCGGAGGTGGCGGGGCGCATCCTGTGCATGCTGTTCTACCGGGTGATGAACATCGCCTTCGGCCTGCTCCGCGAGGACAAGCCCCGTCTGACCGTCGACGAGGCCTTCAAGGGCAAGACGCTCCGCGACGATCTTCGGGCGCTCCTGCCGGAAGCCGAGTACCCGCGCATGGAGGCGGCCCAGGCGCTCAAGCGGGGCGTGGCCTACGAGGAGTTCACCAACACGATGGTGCGCCCGCAACGGGACACCAAGCGCGTCACGCTGAGGCTGCCCCGGGTCACGCACGCGTGGAAGCTGCTCGAGCAGACCCGCCCCAAGGGGCCCTTCGAGTACGTCGACAGAGCCGCCATCCGCCGATCCGGGACGACGGGTCACGACTGGGTCCTGGCGAGCGAGAATCCCGTCTTCGCGGACATCGCCATGACCCGCATGGACGAGCGCGTCTCGCCGGTCTACGGGTTCGGCAACTCCACCGACCGCAGCGAGCGGCGCCCGCGCAGCTGGATCCCGCAGAACGAATTCGCGGTCCTCTCCAAGTTCGCGGACCTCGTGGTCAGGGGGGCCTACGTCGGCTCCGGCTACAGCGACAAGAGCACGATCGAGGAGTGCTCCGACGGGGTCATCAACTTCGTCCGCGACAAGTTCACCGACTTCTCATGGTCGGCCGGGATCGTCGCGGAGGCGCTGTGGCGTGCGGCCACGCTCCCCGAGGAGAAGGGGCGCAACAACCAGATCCGGCCGGGCGACGAGCGGCCCCACACCTCGTGGCAGGGCGTGTTCGTGCGCGGCGAGGACAAGCACATCATGTTCTCGCACGCGACCCGCCTGCTGGAGTTCGGCTACCCGCCGGTCTCGTACGGCATCGGCTGGGTGCGCTGCGCGCTCTTCGACGATCAGCGCGACGCCTTCATCCGGGACGCGATCACGCTCGGCCTCGTTCCCCAGATCGCCGACGTGCCGGACAACTTCCAGTTCAACGACGCGGACATCGCCACCTCGTGGGGCGGCGACAAGAAGATGTCCCTCTACGTGGCCGGCCTTCTGCGGAAGGACATCGCGTTCCTGTGGGACATGGACCGCCTGATCACGATGGACAAGGTGGAGCGCGTCAAGATCATCAAGCGGTACCGGGACCGTTTCGCCCCGGCCTGACCGTCAGCGCATCATCGGCGCCGCGAACCCGACGCGCGGCGGCGGAGCGGTGGGGGTGCGCGGGCGCGGGCGTGCGGCCGCGACCACCGGTGCCGCGAGCACGCCGCCCTGGCGCCTCTGGGCTGCACCCGGAGCCGGCTCGGTCCTCACCTCGTCGCGAAGGTACTCGCGGATCCGGTCCACGATGTCGACGGCCTCGATGTCCTTCTGTCGGGAGCTGGTCAGACCGAAGCGGCCGTCGAAGGTCAGCTTCTGCTTCTGGCCGTTCTGGGTCCAGAACAGGTCGATGCGCACGCCCTCCTTGGAATGGGGCGGAAGACGCATGTCCCCGAGCATGCCCAGGACCTGATCGAAGCGCGCGGCCTCCGCCACCTCCAGGAGCGCCCGGCGCCGGGCCTCGACGGCGGCCTCGGCATCCGCGACGTCCTTGCGTCGGATCGCTTCCTCCGACGTGCCGGCTTCGGCGCGCTCGAGCCGGATGCGGGCCTCGGCGGCCGTCTGCTGGAGTTGCCGGAGCTCGCCCATCTCCGCGAGGCCCAATCGGATCCGGCGCGGATCCAGATCGATGCGCACGTCGGTCGGGAACGCCGAGAGAAAGTCCTTCGCCGGCGCGACGTCGTCGACGTGAAGCCGCGGGTCGTCGGGCTGCCAGACCATGCGACCGTGGACGGCCGCGGGCTGACGCGACGCGCGCGCCGCGTCGAGGATCGCGTACATCTCGTCGAGCGTCTTCGTCTGGCTGCGCCGGTTCGGATATATGAAGAACCGGTAGTTGCCGGTCATGTCGGAGGCTTCGACGTCGAGCCGCGGCCCGCGGTCCGTCGTCTTCTTGTGCACGCCCTCGATCATGGTCACGACCGCCACGCGCGTCTCGCTCTCCCGCCGGGAGGTCATGATCTCGTAGATCTGGCCGCGTGTTCCGACGCGGGTGTCCGGGCTCTCGGCGTCCGCCTTCGACATCCGGGGCTTGAGCATCTTCAGGGGGTGCTGGTCGAAGTAGAAGCCGACCGCGCGGTACTCGCGGTCCGGGATGTCAGGCCACTCGAGGAGGCCGTGCATGTCGGCCGGCAGCTCCTCGCGGGTGGTCTCCTCCGCGGAGAATAGCCCGAACTGGTTGCTGGCCTTGGCGTCGCGCTTGGCGCCGCTGGCGAAGAACTGGGCCGCCGCCGCCGCCTTGGCGCGGTTGGTCTCCGGCGGGCCGCCCGAGACGATCGGCAGCCCCGAGAAGGCTCCGACGGCCGCTAGGTTCTCGATCTGGGTCCTGTTGAACAGGCCGGCGGTGCGACGGCCGAAGTCGGCCACCGAGCGGAACGGACCGTTGGCCTCGCGCTCGGCAACCATCTGGTCGATGCCGCCGGACATCCCCTTGATGCCGAGGAGGCCGAAGCGGACGCCGCCGACGGCGTCCGAACGCTCCGGCGTGAAGCGACCGACCGAACGGTTCACGTCCGGCGGCAGCAGCGGGATGCCGAAGGCGTCCAGGTCCTCCTTGACCAGGGACATCTTGTCGACGTTGTTGCTGGCCGATTCGAAGGAGAGCACGGCCGAGTAGAACTCGTGCGGGAAGTGCTTCTTCAACCAGCCGGTCTGGTAGGCGATCACCGCGTAGGCGGCCGAGTGGCTCTTGTTGAAGCCGTACTCCGCGAACTTGGCGATCTTGTCGAAGAGCTCCTCGGCGGTCCGGGCCGAGGTTCCGAGCTTGCGCGCGCCCTCGACGAAGCCGGCCTTCTGGGCGTCCATCTCGGCCTTGATCTTCTTGCCCATCGCGCGGCGCAGAAGGTCCGCCTGCCCGAGCGAGTAGCCCGCCACGGCCCGGGCCACGGCCATCACCTGCTCCTGGTAGACCATGATGCCGTGGGTCTCGGCCAGGATCGGCTTGGTCTTGTCGCGCGGCTCGGGGAAGTCCGGCTCCTGCCGCCCGTTCTTGCAGTCGTTGTAGAGGGGGATCATCTCCATCGGCCCGGGCCGATAGAGGGCGTTGGCGGCGATCAGATCCTCGATGCAGGTCGGCTTCATGTCGCGGAGCGCCCGCTTCATGCCGCCGCTCTCGAACTGGAAGATCGCGTTCGTCATGCCGCGCGCGAAGATCTCGTAGACGCCGGCGTCGTCGAGCGGCACCTTGGCGAAGTCGATCTCGACCCCGCGGAATTCCCTCGCGTAGGACACGGCGAGCTTGAGGACCGACAGCGTCTCGAGGCCGAGGAAGTCGAACTTCACGAGCCCGACGTCTTCGGCACCCTTCAGGTCGAACTGGGCGATCGGCATCCGGTCGGTCGCGTTCCACGCGACCGGGAGCAGGTCCTCCAGCGGCATGTCGCCGATGATGATGCCGGCGGCGTGGACGCCGCGCTGGCGGTACAGGCCCTCGATCTTCAAGGCGTTGTCGTAGAGCGCCCGCGACTTGACGCTGGCGTCGACGAACGCTCTGAAGTCCGGCGATTCCGAGTAGGCCTTGCGGAGGGGGATCGGGTTGCCCTGGACCACGGGCACGAGCTTGGTCATGCCGTCGGTCTCGGAATAGCCGTAGCCGCCGTCGCGCTCGTGCATCAGCACGCGGCCGGCGTCCTTGATCGCGGTCTTCGACTTGATCTCGCCGAAGGATGCGATCTGGCTGACGAGGTCGCTGCCGTACCGCTCGCGCACGTACTGCACGACCGAGGCCCGCCCCTGGATGCAGAAGTCGATGTCGAAGTCGGGCATCGACACGCGGTCCGGGTTGAGGAACCGCTCGAAGAGCAGGCCGAAGCGGAGCGGATCGAGGTTCGTGATCCGCAACGCGTAGGCCACGAGCGAGCCGGCGCCGGAGCCGCGGCCGGGCCCGACGGGGACGTCGTGCGCCAAGGCCCACTTGATGAAATCAGAGACGATCAGGAAGTAGCCGTCGAAGCCCATGCGGCCGATGACGCCGAGTTCGTATTCGAGACGCTCTCGGTACTCGCCCTTGGCATCGTCGGCCGTGCCCAGCTCGAAGAAGCGCTCCTCGAGGCCGGTCCTGGACTGGTGGACGAGTTCGTCGCGCTCGCTCCGGCCGGACCCGTCGGTGAAGCTCGGCAGCCGGGGCTTGCGCTTCGTCACCTTGAAGGCGGTGCAGCGGGCGACCTCGAGGGTGTTGTCGTAGGCGACGGGGAGGTCCGCGAACAGCTCGCGCATCTCGGCGTCGCTGCGCATGTGGTAGCGGCTCCGGATCCGCGGCTGGAGCGTGCTGGTGCCGACCTGCACCATGCCGTTCTCCTTGCGGGCGACGGCGGCGAGGATCTCCAGGGTGTCGTGGCGCTCCTCGCCGGCGTAGAGCACCTGCGTCGTCGCCACGACGGGGCGCGAGAGGCGGGCCGCCGTGTCGAGCAGCCACGCCTCCCGCTCGAAGTCCTTCTCGGTCTCGTCGCCGTTCCGGCAGACCTCGAACATGAAGCGGTCGCCGAAGATCGCGGCGAGGCCGCCCGGATCCTCGACCCAGGAGAGCCAGTCCGTGGCGCCGGGAGCGTTCTGATGCGCGGCGTCCCACACCTTCGATAGGAAGCCGTCCCGGCCTCCGGACAGGCACACGACGTCCTCGGAGTACTCAGCGGAGATCAGCGGCCCGAGCGGAACGAAGGAACGGCCCTTGTGCTCGTGGAACTTGCCCTCGGCGTCCGGGAACAGGGCGAGCTTGAGCAGCCGGCAGATGTTCCGGTAGCCCGTCTCCGATGCCGCCAGCAGCTGCATCGTGCCGAAGACGTTGGTCGCGCCGGCGCGCAACCAGATCTTGGTCCCGATGATCGGCTGCACGCCCTTGTCGGCGGCGGCGGCCGAGAACTTGTAGACGCCGTACATGTTCATGTCGTCGGTCAGCGCCAGGGCCGGCTGACCGAGCGCGGCCGCGCGCGCGACCAGCTCCTTCACGCCGCTGACGCCGCGGGTGCTGTGCGCGAACGAGAAGTCGCTGAAGACGTTCAGGTGTACGAACGGTCTGTCGGTCATGATCGGCGGGCGTTCCCGGTTGCTTCGCCGATGGAAGGGCAGATCGGCGCAAGACGCCACCTACCCCCGCCCCCGGCAGGTCCGCACCGTGTGCAAACGAAGGAATGAAACTTGACTGGCGGGCATGCACCCGTCAAGAAAATAGCGTCGCAAGCCGAGGAGTTCCGGTGGATCTCATTTCGTTCCTTCGTTCGCCGCTCGACGACCTGGATGCGGATCAGCGCGCGGCGGCTTCGGCCACGGTCGGCGGGCATGTCGTGGTGGCGGGTGCCGGGACGGGCAAGACGCGCACGCTCACGGCACGGATCGGCCATCTCGTCCGCGAACTGAGGGTGAATCCCTCGACCATCGTCGGCACCACCTTCACCAACAAGGCGGCCCGCGAGATCCGCGAGCGCGTCGCGGCGGTCGCCGGCGAGGCCTCGGGTTCCCTGCGCCTGGGGACGTTCCATTCGCTGGGTTCCCGCATCCTGCGCCGTCACGCCGTCGCCGCCGGCTTCGCTGACCGTTCGTTCGTCGTGCTCCCGCAGGCGGAGTCGGCCGAGCTCGTCCAGCGGATCGTCGAGGAGCAGCGCCTTCTCAGGGCCGTACCGCTTCCCGTGCGCGATCCCGCCCTGTCCGACGAGGACTGGGAGCGGCTCTCGGGCGAGAGCGAAGGCGATCGGAAGCGCGAGACGGCGGCGTTCGCCCGTGAGGCGACGCGGGCGATCGCGCGCTGGAAATCCTGGGGTCTGACGGCCGCGATGGTGGCCGATCCGCGGCGCAAGCGCCGCGACGCCCGGGAGGAGGCGTTCGCTTCGACCTACCTCGCCTACCAGCGCGCGCTCGAAGCCCGCAACATGGCCGACTTCGGCGACCTCGTCCTCAAGGCGCTCATGCTGCTGGAGGAGGACCCGCGCGTGGGCTGCTCCGAGGCGGGGTCGGTCTCCCATCTTCTCGTGGACGAGGCGCAGGACGCCAACGCCGTCCAGGTGCGCTTCGCCCGGGCGCTCGCCGCCTCGGCCGAGAGCGTCTTCGCCGTCGGCGACGAGAACCAGAACATCATGGCCTTCCAGGGCGCCTTTCCCGGGGCCATGGCCGCCATCGCCGGGCCCGGGGCCAAGGTCCACGTGCTGACCCGCAACCGGCGCTGCACCGACGAGATCCTGCGCCCCGCCAACGAGGTCGTCCGCTGGAACCGCGCCACGATCCGCGGCGCCCTCGTTTCGGGCCGCAGCGGCCGGGCGCCGACGGTGACGGGCTACGACTCGGAGGTCGCGGAAGCCCACGGCGTCGCAAAGGCGGCGAAGCAGCTCGTCGCGGGCGGCGTCGACCCGTTCCAGATCGCCGTGCTCGTCCGCAGCGCCTGGGTCCTGAAGCCGTACGAGGAGGCCTTCGTCCGGGCCAAGGTCCCCTTCACGGTGGTCGGTGGCCGCAACGCCCTCGACCGCGAGGAGGCCAAGGACGTCGTCGCCTTCCTGAGGCTCGCCACCTCGCCGCGCGACGACCTCGCCTTCCGGCGCATCGCGAACAAGCCGGCGCGGGGTCTGGGCCAGGCCGCGGTGGAGACCGTGATCGCGCACGTGGCCGCTTCGGGACGCACGTTCCACGAGGCCTGCGTGGCCGTGGCCGATGCCGGGCATCTGGACGACCGGGCCCGCGAGGGGCTCGAGATCCTGGGCGAAGGTCTGAGCCTCCTGTACGCCCGGGCGGCCGGGACCAAGCCCGACGCCCTCATCGAGATCGCGGTCGCACGGACCGGATACGAGGAGCACCTCGATCGTGCCGAAGGCGATCGGAAGGAGCGTCGCGCGACGGTCGCGATGCTGCGCAGAGCCGCTCGCGACGCGGACGATCTGACCGACTTCCTCGAGACCCTGGCGCTGATGTCCGATCTCGAGTTCGAAGGTCTGCGCGACGGCGCGCGCGTGCGGATCTCCACCATCCATGCCGCCAAGGGTCTGGAGTTCGACGAGGTGTTCCTCCCCTGCTGGGAGCAGGGCGTCTTCCCGAATCCGCGCGCGGTGGACGAAGGCGTGCGCGGCCGCGCCGGCGATCCCTGGAACGGACCGATCGGCGGCGGCGTGGACGAGGAGCGACGTCTGGCCCACGTGGGGCTCACCCGGGCCCGGCAGGGCGTGCACGTCTCGTTCGCGACGAACCGGATCGGGTTCGGGGCCTTCCTGGGCGCAGGCCCGTCGGCTCTGCTCGCGGAAGCGGACCTCGAGTTGACCGCGGCCTCGAACGGCGACCTGCGCCCGGCCAAGGCGTCCCGGGGGGCTCGGACGGCCTCGCCTCGCGGACGGCGCTGAGCGGAAGCGCTCGTCCGTGCGCCTTGCAAGAGTCTGTCCTATCGTCCCCTGACACGTTTAGGGAACGAGGCCATGTCCGAATACAAGCTCCCACCCGACGCGACCCGACTGGGATTGCGCTACCGCGACGCCAACGCATCGATGGTCGATTGGGGCCACATCCGGCGCGAGCACGGGGACACGGTGACGGTCCATCCCAAACCGGATGCGGACGTTCTGCGCGAGTTCGGCTTCGACGAAGGGTACGACCTTGTCACGAAGGACGGCCTAAAGGACGCGATCGAGGCGTTCGAGGAGAGCGACGCCTTCCACGAGTGGAAGGACCGCAACGAGCCGATGATGAACTACGTCTGGCCCTGCGAGCCTGCCTACGACGTCTCTATCGAGGACGCGGCCCAGCTGATCGCGCGCTTCGGCGGTTCGACCTGCGTCGTCAGCTACGAGCTCGACGGCGAGAACTTCACCGGGATCGCCCTGACCGGCGGCGGCATGAATCTCGCCCACGACATCGCGGCCGCGTACGTCTGCATGGGACACACCCCGCCGCTGGCGGTCCTCGACGACGCTCTGTCGCAGATCTCGAGCATGGCGACCGAGATCCGCCCGCTGGTGGTCGAGAGCGCCGACCGGGTCGCCGAGAACATGCGCTGGGCGGCCGACAACCTGGTTCAACGGGCCGCCCGGGCGCGCGCGGTGCTCGCGCCGTCCACGGACGAGGATCCCGGTCCATCGGGTCCCAGCGCCTGAGCCGGAAGCGGCCGCCTGATCCGATCCGGGATTCTCGGGCTGGATCAGGCGGCGTGAAGCAGGCGAAGGATGCAGGCCAGGAAGATCGCACCCGCCAGGAAGCCGCCCACGATCCGCCGCAAGGACGGATCCGCGGGTTCACCTGGATGCGCGGATCCGTCCTCGTCCCCGTCTCCCGGCTCGGCGGCGAGATCTTCGAGTGCCTTGAAGGAGCGCGGTATCAGGGGCATGCGGCCTCCGTTGGCGTGAGCCTCGTGCGGACCGCGTCGGCAGCTTCGATGGACGAACGACCGCCGCGACGACGTTCCGATGTTCTATTGCACGACCACCAGCGCGCCATTGGCGACGCGGTCGTAGAGATCCTCGACATCCTCGTTGCGCATCCGGATGCAACCCGAGCTCGCCTCGCGTCCGATCGACTTCGGCGAGTTGGTGCCATGGATCCGGTACGAGGTATCGCTGCCCCCTTCGGCGAAGAGGTAGAGGGCTCTGGCCCCGAGCGGATTTCCCGGACCGCCCGGCATCGTGGCCGGCAGCTTGGGATCGTGCCGGCGCATCGACGGCGTCGGCGACCAGCTCGGCCACTCGCTCTTGCGTCCCACGTAGACGACGCCGGTCCACTGCTCGCTCGGTCTGCCGACCGCCACGTCGTAGGAGAGCGCCTCGCCCGGTGCCGTCACCAGGAGGAGGTTGCGGGCGCGGGTGTCGACGACGATGGTCCCGGGCTCCTCCCCGCCATCGTAGGTCACCGGTTCGGCGGCGGAGGCCGGCGCATGCAGCGCAACGGCCAGGATCAGGGCGGCCAGGCGGGTCTTCATCGGGAGTGGCTTCCAAGCAGCAGGTCGAGCAGTCCGCCCAGCGTCGGATCGGCCGGCTTGACGCGGATGGCGATCGCCGGCCTGGGCAGGCAGACCTTGGCAAGGTTCATTTGGACGACGAGACGGTCGTCCCGGTAGACGGTGCCGTTGAGCGCATCGAGAAGCGCCTTCACGAGGTTGTCCAGATCGCCGTCGGTGTTGTCGGTCGGCCAGAGACCCGCGTCGCCCTCGAACGCCAGCACCGCGTCCACCGCCATCTGGGTGCCGATGGCCTCCCGTCCCTTCATGGCCGCGAGGCCTGCCATCTTCACGGCCTGCTCGAACCGGGCGGTTTCCTTCGGGGTGATGGAGTGGTGACGGATCCGCGTATCGGAGTCCCCGCCCCTCACGATCGATAGAAAGCGCCCCTTGTCGCCCCGGGCCGCCTCGAAGGCTCTCGCGAGCTCCGCCGGCGGCATGAAGGTCCTCGCGCGCGCCTTCGGTCGGGGCTCGAGGGAGAGGGCGAAGACGACGTCCTCGAAGAGGACCGCGGAATTCGGCAGGCGGCCCTTCTTCGAGGGGATCCGCGTCGGGCCGGGCAGTTGCGGGGAGGCCCTCATGCTCCGGGCGGAGATGCGCGGGCCGGAAGGTGCTCCGGTAGCGCAGGGAATGCCGAGACGACGGGCGTCGGCCTCCGATATTCTCGCACCCATCGATCCGCTCCGTTCCTTCAAGGTTGGGCGCGGATGGAGAAAGGATCAAGTGCGATCGCAGGCAGCCCGACCCGGGCCCGCCATGCTCCGGCCTCGTCGTGTGCGGCGGCGCGCACCGCGAGCGCCGGCCCGAGCGGGCAGTCGGCGCGAAGGTATGCCCGAAGGCCCTCCTCGACGCGCCGCACGTGCAGGGGCCTGGACAGCTGCTCGTAGGCACCGTCCCGCCGGATCTGGGCTGCGGCGAGGTCGGCCAGAAGCGGGCGGCATGCGGCCGCCATGCCGACGCGCCCGTCGAGGATGCCGTCGACGATCGCGGCGACGCCGCCGGTCGGCGCTCCGGAGGCCGGAGACATCAGGTACGAAGCTCCGCACGTCCCGGCCCAGGCGGCCGCTGCCGCGAAGATCGTAAACCGCATCCTCATTCCTTCGTTGACCCTTCCGGCGGCCGACCCTAACACCGTTCCTTCGGAAGGAAACCATCGCGCATGATCTACAGCCCGCGCATCGTCGTCGGAGACACCGAGACCACCGGCACCGAGCCCAAGAACGGCGACCGGATCATCGAGGTCGGCTTGGTGGAAATCGTGAACGGTTTCCGGACGGGACGGCATTTCCACACCTACGTCCAGCCCGAGCGGCCCATCCCGGCGGATGCGACCGCGATCCACGGCATCACCGACGAGATGCTCGTCGATGCGCCCGTGTTCTCGGGTGTCGTCGCCGACATGATGGAATTCGTCGGCGACAGCCCGCTGATCTTCCACAACGCTCCCTTCGACATGAGCTTCCTCGACGAGGAATTCGAGCGCCTGGGGCTGCCGAAGGTCGACCGCGCCCGCGTCGTGGACTCCCTCAGGGAAGCGCGCCGGATCCTGCCCGCCGGTTCGAAGGCCGGCCTGGACGCGCTGTGCACGCGCTACGGAGTCGACCGTTCCCATCGTACGAAGCACGGCGCGTTGCTCGACAGCGAGCTGCTCGCGGACGTCTGGTTGAGGATGACGGGGACCGGAGGGCTCGCGCACGGCTTCGGTCCCGCTCCTGCCGCGGAGCCGGCACCGGCGCCGGCGGCCGTCTCGGAGGAGCCCCGTCGCACCAGAGCCCATGACACGGCCGCTGCCGCTTCGATGATGCGCCTCGAACCCAGTCGGGACGAGATCGAGCGTCACGCCGCCTTCGTGGAAGGACAGGTCCAGAAGGCGATCTGGAAGTCCCAGATGCCCCCCGCTCCATCGACGCCCTATGCGTAGGACATCCGGACGACAGTGCGACAGGTTGTCGCATAACGGTCCGTTTACCATACCTAGTGTAGTTCCCAAGCCGTTTCACGCTCCAACTTCGCCTCTGTTCTTGTTTGGTTCGCATATTTAGGCGGGATCTCCTCCGCAATAGGTGCTTGCGCCAGTTCGGCGATCTGCGACTTTGCGCTCGTCCATGCGTTGTCGGAATTCATCGGTCGGAGCGCTCACGCGATACATCGACGAAACATCCCCGGCCTACGGCCGGACGCGCGAATGAAAACAGAGACCGGCGCCTCGTGCAGCTGGTCCGAGGGCGACAGACGATCGGCCCGGAGGCGGGATTGCCTATCGGGGAGCCAGGTGGCGGAGTTGATGCAGGAACCAGGACCCACAGCCCCCTACGTCGACATCATCGATCTGACGGCAGATCTCGTGCGCGCGCACGTGTCCCGTTCGGACGTGCCGCCGGAGATGCTGCGGACGTTGATCGTGGAGGTGCACGGCACGCTCCGGGCTCTCGCGGAACCGCTCGGGCAGGGGACGGCTCTGCCCATCCCCCTCCCGCCGAGTGCCGTCCTGGCCACGCCCGAAGCGCGTGCCGAGGTCGTATCCCAGGCCTACGAACGCAGGGAGGCGGTCCCGCCACCCCCGCCTCCGGCACCTCCCTCTCCACCGCCGGCGGCTCCCGACGAGGTCGAAGTCGAGCCGGCACGTCCGGTCCGGCAGGCCAAGGTGGTCGTGGACAGCGAGCCCCCGCGGGTCGTGCATCCCGGCGCCCCGAAGACGGTCAGCGTTCCGAAACCGCTGCCTGCCTTGCCGGACGAGGATCGGCCCGCGGTCGAGCCGGAGCGTAGCGTGACCCCGGACGCGGTCATCGATCTCGATGGCGGCAAGCCCCACCGCGACCTCGGACGCTTCATCGTCAGCGCCCGCGGCGAGGATCCGGACGCGTACCGCCGGCGCTTCGGTCTTCCGAAGGAGTACCCGATGATGGCGCCGCGTCTGATCCGGACGCGGGGTCGGATCTCGGAACTCGACCCGGTCACCCTCCGGCGCGTGTCGAGCGGTCCCGTCGAGCGGGATGCCCGCTTCGACGGCGACGTCACCTGACGCGTCAGGCCGCCAGATCGGTCGGAGCCGCCGCCGCGATGCCGGCCGCGGCCTGACGGACGCGGGCTGCCAGTTCCTCCTGGGAAGTCGGCAGCGTCAGGGGGGAGGCCTCGAAGGTCAGTCGGATCGCGTCGAAGTCGGCGATCAGGCGCTTCATCCCCTTGTCGGGCGAGAGAGCCATGCCGGCGACGAGGGTGGTCAGCGAAAACTCCTGCTGCAGGGCCGCCGCCGTGAAGGCATGAGCGAACGGCACGTCGCCCTTCTGTCCCTTCGCGGTTCCACGGGCGATGGTCCGGGAGGCGAGTTCCGCGTGCGACGTCGCGATGGCTGCCGATGCCGGGACCCAAGCCAGGGCGGACCGAGACACCGCGTCGCCCAGACCGGTCGCGAACGCGACGAAGCGGCCGGCGATCTCCACGGCGCACACGAGCGCATCGAACGGCGCCTTCAGCGCCTTGCGGTCCACGTTCAGGGCGAGGTGGATCGCGTCCTGGGGCAGGTCGGCCATCCGGGGGTTGAGGAACGCCACGCGCCCGTCGGAGGGGCCGATCTTGCGGAAGTCCTCGCAGGCGTACCAGCGGATCTCACGGCCGCCGAGATCGAGGATCCCTTCGAGCGCCTCGGTCACGGACGCCATCCGGGGGCCCGAAAGCTCGCCGGTCGAGCCGGCCGCCGAGAAGACGAGGCTGCCCTTCTTGGATGCGACCGAACCGTGGTACGTCGGCTGTGACATGGCGTTTGCGCTCCTTGGATGTTGTTTCAATTGCGCATCGAAGGAATGATCCGTCAACATGACGGGGTCGGCGCAACTATTCCTTCATTCGGGCGGGGCAGGATAGGTTCGGGAGCCGGTTGAGTGATCGAGCGCATGGAAGCCTTCGCGAAGCGCATCGTGTCGGGAAGGGTCGTGGCTGCCGCGACGACCGCGCTCGCCATATGCGTCGGACGCGCCGCCGGACTCGGCCTCGCAGGTGCCGATGTGGCGGCAGCCGATCGTCAGGGCGCCCTTCTGTTCGGGGCCGTCTTCCTGATCGGCCTCCTGCGTGGCGGCGAGGCCCGGCGCGACCCGGAATTGCAGTTCGCGTGCGACGCGGTGACCGCCGTCGGAGCGGCCGTCGTCTTCTACGTCGCTCCGGACCTGATGCGGATTTGAGGAGAGGAGCAGATGGGGGACGTCGTGCAGCTGCCCGTCGTGAATCGTCGGACCCGGTCCGAACGTCTCACCACCATGTCCGCGGCCGAGATCGCGGAGATCGTGGCCGCCTACGAACAAGCCGTCGTCGAAGGAGCGGTCGACGAGGTCGAGCGCCTGGGCAACCTTCTCGACGAGATCGGCCGCGAGCGCCGGCTCGCGGGCCTGCCCGAACGGCCGGCGGCCTGAGCTGCCGACCAAGCCGACCTCGGGGACAGGTCTCCGGGCGACGGAGCCAGGGGGATCCCCGCCCGGAACGCACGCCCGCTACGCCAAGCCCGTAAGGCGCAGCAGCGTCTTCGCCGCCATGACCAGGAAGACGACGCCGAACATCGCCTCGATCTGACGGCGGAAGCGCGCGTAGGCGACGTGCATCACCGGCTGACGGCAGACGAGGCTGAGCAGGCCGAACCAAAGCGTCGCGACGACGAAGACGATCCCGACCGCATCCAGCGTGCCGAGCCTCTGATCGACCGCCGTCGCCAGGAACATTGCGGTGAACGGATTGGACGCCGCCGTGAGGAAGCCCTTGCGAAGATGGCGCTGGTCTTCGGCCGCGTCGCCCGCGGCGGGAGCGTCGCTCAAAGCACGCGAGAGCGAATGGAACGACCAGCGTAGCAGCAGTGTCGCGAAGATCAGTTCGGTGACGGCGATGACGGCTCCGTCGCGGGGGAGCCGATGGGCGCAGGTCGCGGCGACGACGGTGAGCACGGTCGCGCCGAGAACGACGCCCGCGGTCGTCTTGACGGCTGCGACCCGGGACGCGGCCAACCCGGCCCGGCTTACGACGACGAAGTTCGGTCCGGGCGAAGCGGCCGCAACGAAGTAGCTCAGGCCGAACGACAGGGCCGAGTCGAGCAGAATACCGGTCAAGGTTGTCTCCAGTCGTAGATGATCGGTTGGAACCACGCCGTGGGCGTGCCCATGATCGCGCGGCAGGTCCTCTCGTCTCGCGGAGCGAGCCGGACCAACCGATCGGTTGCGGAAGGGCTTCTTCTAGGTTGAGGGAGCGGAGCGACCTGCCGATCCGGCTAGCGGGATCGGCAGGTCACATGGCACGACACGACTGCGGAGCCGGAGCGACGCCGAACAAAGGGATAGCGATGCCGGCGAGCGGAGCAGACGGGCTGCTCCGCTCCATGAACGAGGTCATGGTCGTGGATACCTGGAAGGAACGTGCGTGGGAGCTTAGCAGATTCCGTTAAGGAATGCTCGCCCGCAGGGAGCGCACGATTCTCCCCATGAAGGAATGGGCGCTCGCGATCTCGAAGGCGGTTCCTTCCGACAGGTGCCTATGCCGCGAGCGAGGCCGCGAGGCATCGTATCGTTCCAAATGAGAAAGGCCCGGCACCTGGGGGCCGGGCCTCGCAGTCCGCGCGCTCCGGTCTCAGCGGTTGGCGAAAGCCTTCAGGCAGGCGTCGATCATCGCCTTGGAACGACCGTCGCGGCGGCAGTAGGTGCTGCCGTCCGCTCCCGCCCGGGCGCTCGCCGCGACGACGGCCCCGCGTGCGCCGACCCCGCCCGACATGGCGCCGTTCTGCACGGCATTGGTGGCCGGTCCGACGGTGGCGCTCCAGGCCGAGTAGGTCGGCACCGCGACGGGTGTACGGCTCGGCGCGGGCGGCGCCACGGGGGTCTGTGCCTGCACCGGCTGTACCGGAACGGGGTCGGGAGCCGGTGATGCAGGAGCGGCCTGGGCGGCGGCTGCGGCAGCCGCCGCAGCGTCGGCTATCGGGCAATCGGCCGGGGTGGCCGGCCTCGACAGGTGGACGACGCCGTCGGCGGACGGGGTCGGCACCAGCCCGGCGCTCGCATGCGTCGCGGCGAGAAGACCGCCAAGAACGGCGATCGCGAGCGTTCGTCCCTTCATTCTTGTCACTGTTCCATTCCTTGTGCGCGGGATGGCGCCCGGGAGGTTAGCAGAGGTCCATGAGAACCGCCCTGGGGATGGGCCGGCCCCGGGCGGTTTTCGGCCTCGCGACCGGATTCCACCCTGAGCGCGAGGCGATCACTGACCTCCGACGGATTTCAGGCAGGCGTCGGTGTTGCCCTGCGAGCGTCCGTTGCGGCGGCACCAAGCGGCTTCGCCCACGGCGGCGCGGGCGCTGGGCGCGAGCGTGTTGTACGGGTTGTTGTAGCTGTCGGAGCCGTTGCTGCCTCCCACCGCGTTCGAACCCGGACCGGCGGTCGCGGTCCACGGCGTGTAGACCGGGACGTCCACGGGTATGCGGTGCGGTGGCGGCGGCGGAAGGCTCACCACGGGAGAGGTGGGATCCTGCCCCGTCTGGCCGCCGCCGGACGGGTCGCCGCCGCCGGAAGGATCGCCACCCGGAGTCGGGTCGCCGCCCGCGGTCGGGGTGCCGGGCGAGGTCGGAACCGAGCACAGCGCGAAGGACTGATTGGAGGCGATCAGCCCACCTCCGACGACGATGGCCACGGCCATCAGATTGAGCAGCTTCATGGTCCCGTCCTCAAGTAGCGCGGGCGAGCGCTCGGGAGGCTAGCAGAATGTTTCGTGGAACGCTCGCCCTCGGCTCCGGCCGCCGCGAAGCCGGATCGGGTGCCCAGGGCGAGCGGCCCGGGGCTTGCGACTTTCGTCGGCCTGTTCCTTCATCACGTCGGCTTCGAAAGGAATGCACGTGACCACCGACACCCGCAGTCCGGCAGTGCAGGCGCTTCTCGACGCGGCGACGCGGCTGCCCGGGTGGCTGCATCGTCACGCTTTCTATTCCCGCCAGGAGGCTGCGCGGCGTCCGGAAGTCGCCGAGCACGCCTACGCGGTCGCGCTCTACGCCTGGGAACTCGCCTCTGATCCGCCCCCAATGAAGTGGTCCGCCCTTTGGTATGGCTTTGAGCCTGGA